>CAMGAL010000051.1 GCA_946007445.1 uncultured Mediterranea sp. | reverse complement strand
CAAGCTGTTAGCCCCGGGCGGAGGATATCTAATCGCCTGGACCCTGGGCGTTGCCCTGGGCTAAGAGCTTGCTGGGCTTTCAGCCCGAGGCCAGAATGATGTCTTCTATGAAAAACAACCTCCCCGGAGGAGGGGAGTTGAGATAGACTATTGTATCACTCCAAATGTCGGATGAGCCTATTATTGTTGGTTAGCATCCGTACCTCCTCCCGCAGGGTTTGAAGATTACTTCTCCTTTGGCCATTTAGGGCACTTTTTCTGATGGTCTTGCAACTCTCCAGGCAACAAGTTTGCCCCACAATAAGGGCAAGGCCTAAAAATCCTGTCTAGCATGATCTCCGCCGGATTGATATAACCACCTCTCACCTGATCCAACGTTTGCTCCTCGATAGGAGTCAGTTCTATCTTTTCTTTCATAATAACCTCCTTGATGAATAGATTTGTTTATCTGCCAGCAAAAGTAGGGAATATTATCTGATTAGCAAAGCGTATAGGCTCTATTCATGAAAAATTTCTCCTTAGTTAAGAAAGAAACAGCTGCCCAGTTTTGAAAAGGATATGAACTGGCTCAAAGCGTTGGAACCCGAAAAGAGTTCCGCGAAGACCATCGTGGTTTCGTTCGTGGGAATGCAGAGCCAAGAGGCCAACATCAAGGCCCAGATGACTATCAGTTTGAAGGCTGATAGTGAGATGCTTGACGAGGTGATGGTGGTGGCTTATGGTACGGCCAAGCGCTCGGCTTTCACCGGTTCGGCATCCGTAGTGAAATCTGATAAGTTGGAAAAGCGCCAAGTATCCGATCTGACGAATGCCCTCTCTGGAGCCATGGCCGGTGTGCAGACCTTAAGCTCTAACGGCCAGCCTGGTACGGGCTCTACGGTCCGTATTCGTGGTATCGGTTCTATATCGGCCAGCAACACACCGCTCTATGTGGTGGATGGCATGCCGCTAGAGAGCGGTGACATCTCGTCCATCAATACGCAGGACATCGAGACGATGACCGTGCTGAAGGATGCTGCCGCAGCTGCCTTGTATGGTGCCCGTGGTGCCAACGGTGTCATCTTGGTGACCACCAAGAAGGGTAAGACCGGCGATGCCCGCGTGTCGTTTGATGCCCGCTGGGGTACGAACTCCCGTCAGGTAGGCAAATATGACGTGATAGAGAGCACGGACCAGTATATGGAAACCTTGTATCGCGCCAATTACAATGCCGCCTACTATGGTATGACAAATACCGCTGAGTCTGCTCACGCCTATGCCAATTCCAAAATCTTCTCGGCTATCGGTTATCAGATTTACACCTTGCCCAATGGCGAAGGTTTGATTGGCCTGGATGGCAAGATCAATCCGAATGCCAAGCTCGGATACTCGGATGGCACCTATTATTATACACCCGATGACTGGACAGAAGGTACCATCAAGAGTCAGATGCGCCAAGAGTACAACATGAGTGTGACGGGTGGTACGGACAAGATCAACTACTACTTCTCAGCCGGTTACCTGGAGGACAACGGTGTGATTGAGAACTCAGGCTTCAACCGTATCTCTACGCGTACCAACGTGGAGTACCAGGCCAAGAAGTGGCTGAAGGTGGGTACGACCCTGAGCTACACCAATTCGAAGAGCAAGTATCCCGGTGACCAAACGGCCACCAATTCGTCGGGCAACTCCTTCTTGTTGGCCAACATGATTGCACCGGTCTATCCGATGTATGTGCGCAACGCCGACGGCTCGATGATGTACGACAAGACTTCGGGCAAGCCTGTATATGACTATGGTGACGGTGCCAGCACCAACTGCACACGTAACTGGATGTCTATGTCTAACCCCAAGAGCGACCTCATCTACAACATCGAAGAGTATCTGATGGATATCTTCAACGGCAAGTGGTTCGTAGAGGTAACTCCGCTGGAAGGCCTGAAGCTGACAGCTTCGCTGGGCACCTACATCGACAACACCCGCTACAACAACATGGGTAACAAGTTCTACGGACAGAGCGCCAGCTATGGTGGTTCGGCTTATCAGCAGCACGAGCGCAAGTCCCACTTCAACCAGCAGTACCTGGCCACGTATCGCAAGAGCCTGGGCAACCACAACTTCGACCTGTTGCTGGGTTACGAAAGCTATGACTACCGCTATGAGTACAGCTACGCCAGCGGTCAGAACCTGTATAAGGACAACGACTTCACCATCAACAACTCCATCGACAACAAGCGTGGTGGCGCTGCCCGTACGGAATACTCTACCCGAGGCATCATCAGCCGCTTGAACTACGACTTCGATGAGAAGTACTTCGGTAGCATCTCTTATCGTCGCGATGCCTCTTCTCGTTTCCATCCCGACCATCGTTGGGGTAACTTCTGGTCGGCCAGTGCCGCTTGGATGATCAGCAAGGAGAGCTTCATGGAAGATGTGGAATGGGTTGACATGCTGAAGCTGAAGGCCTCTTTCGGTCAGCAGGGTAACGACAACATCGGCAACAACTATGCCTACCTGGACCAGTACACCGTGACCGGTGCCGACGGTGCCTTCTCAGATGGTACACTGGCCTACAAGGGTAATCCTGAACTGACATGGGAGAAGAGCAACGCCTTCAACGTGGGTGTGGACTTTGCTCTCTTCAAAGGCGCGCTGGAAGGTACCGTAGAGTACTTCAGCCGCAAGACCAGCGACATGTTGTACAACAAGCCGGTAGCCAACTCCAACGGTTACAGTGCCATCCCGATGAACATCGGTTCGATGACCAACTCGGGTGTGGAAATTGAACTGAACTACAACCTCATCCACCGCAAAGACCTGCGCTGGACACTGTTCGGCAACGCCACCTTCCTGAAGAACAAGATTAACGAGCTGCACCCCGACTTGAAGGGTGAGCTGATCAGCGGAAGCACCATCTACCGCGAGGGCGACTCCATGTACCAGCTCTACCTGGTGAAGTATGCAGGTGTGGATGCCGCTACCGGTAAAGCTCTCTATTGGGCCAAGACCACTCCCTCTGCCAATGCCACTGAGGCTGAGAAGGCTGCCTTCAAGCCCGAAAGCTATCTGACAGACGACTGGCAGGTGGCTTACTCCACCGGTCGTGAAGTGACCGGCGACCTGCTGCCTAATGTATATGGTGGTTTTGGCACGACTGTTGAGTATGCCGGATTCGACCTCTCTATCCAGATGGCCTACCAGCTGGGTGGTAAGATTTGGGACTACACGTATCAGGATTTGATGCACGGTGGTGGCTCCAGTGACGCCGGTCAGAACTGGCACAAGGATATTGCCAAGGCATGGTCGCCCACCAACACACAGACCGATGTGCCTCGTCTGAGCGCTACGGATAAATATACCAACAGCACGTCCGACCGTTGGCTGATTTCGTCCAACTATCTTTCTATCAACAACATCACACTGGGTTATACCATTCCGAAGAGCCTGACCCGCAAGATTGGCATCGAAGGCCTGCGCATCTATGGTGCAGCCGACAACCTCGCCCTCTTTGCCGCTCGCAAGGGATTAGACCCCCGTCAGGGCTATTTATCGTCCACGACCTCTACCTACGGTGCCCTGCGCACGATTTCCGGTGGTGTGAAATTAACGTTCTAAACTACAATTAATAGCTGAGTAACAATGAAAAATATACGATTCAACTTATTGGCCTCTGCCTTTGTCGGACTGACATTGGCAAGTTGCAACGATATGGATACCGAGCCGTTGGGAAGCACCATTACCAGCGACCAAAAGGAGGAGACGGTAGCTGCCGACCCGGGTAAGATGATGGCCAGTGTGACGGCAATTACCGCCATGTTCAATCAATACGCCAACGCCATTCCGTCCTCCTTCGGACACGATGATTTCGGCTATGGCTCCGTGATGCTGAACCTGGATGCACGCGGCATCGACATGCCGGGTCTGGATAACGGTTACAACTGGTTCACACGTTCCATGACGTTTGAAGACCTGAACTATACGTATCGTCCTACCAGAATCCTCTGGATTACGCTGTACAATCAGATCTATACCGCCAACTCTGTGAGCAAGGTGGTGGATCCGAACACGGAAAACGACCAGCTGAAGTTCTATCTGGCACAGGCATTGGCTGTCCGCGCCTTCGACTACTTCGTGTTGGCACAGATGTACCAGCAGACCTACAAGGGCAACGAGAGCAAGCCTTGTGTGCCTATCATCACCGAGGCCAATGCAGACGAGGCAGCCACCAACGGTTGCGCCCGTTCCACCGTACAGGAGGTGTACGACTTGGTCAAGAGCGACCTGGACAAGGCCATCGCCCTGCTGGAGTCTTCCACCATCCAGCGTGACGACAAGCGCTACATCAGCAAGGAGGTGGCATACGGCATTCGTGCCCGCGTCAACCTGACCATGCAGAATTGGAACGAGGCAGCTGCCGATGCCCAGAAGGCCATTGATGGCAGCGGTCGTCCTTACAGCATAGAGGAGGTTTCACAGCCTGCCTTCACCGAGAGCAGCGACCACTCCTGGATGTGGGCTATCATTATCGCTGAAACAGACCGTGTGGTGACCTCGGGTATTGTCAACTTCCCCTCACACATGGGCTCGTTGAACTATGGCTACGCTTCAGTAGGTGCCTGGAGACTCATCAGCAAGAAGCTGTTCGACCTGATTCCGGAAACGGACGTACGCAAGGGATGGTGGCTGGATGCCAACAAGCAATCCCCCAACTTGAATCAGACTCAGATGGCACAAGCCGCTGCCTATGGCTGTCCCGCCTATACGCAGATGAAGTATGGTCCTTACAAGGGCGTCATGGGTCAGAGCACCAATTCCAGCGACATTCCTCTGATGCGTGTGGAAGAGATGTACCTCATCCTGGCCGAAGCCCAGGCCATGGGTGGCAATCCGGCCACCGGTGCTGCCACGCTGCAGAACTTTGTGAACACCTATCGTGACCCCAGCTATGTATGCAATGCTTCATCGGCTGCCGCCGTTCAGGAAGAGGTGTGGATGCAGCGCCGTGTCGAGCTTTGGGGCGAAGGTCTCTCTTACTTCGACTTGATGCGTCTGAACAAGGGCATCGACCGTCGTGGAGCCGGTTTCCCCGCAGCCTATGTGTTCAACATTCCTGCAGGCGATGGCACGCTGATCTATCGTATTCCGCAGAGCGAGGAACAGGCCAATCCGCTGATTTCAGCCGAAGACAACAATCCTGTTTGCAGTATACCTACTCCGGTAGCCGATAATTAAACCAGAGAAGATAGAATTTTAATATCTCAATAAGAAAATATGAATATGAAGTTATATAAATCATTTGTCTGCATGGCATGGGTTGCCGTTGCAGCACTCTTTGCCGGATGTAGCGAAGATGGTTATTGGGATGCAGCTCCTGCTCCCGATGGCGTGAAATATAGTTTTGACAAGAGCAGCACGGATGTCTCCTTCGCGGCTACCGAGGCTGTCAACGAAGTGAGAGTAACCATTACCCGCAGCAGTTCTACAGGCGCCACTACATTGCCTGTATTGACTGAGTTCAGCGACAGTGCTGTATTGTCGGGCGGCACCGAGGTATCTTTTGCCGATGGTTCGTCAACGGCCGATTATGTAATCACCTTAGGTGACTTGACCGTAGGTAAGAGCTACACAGTGAAGCTCTCCATAGCCGGAGATGTGCTTTCTGAAGCTGGCATCCACACTACTATGGTCACCATTAAGAAGAATTATACCTGGGTAGCTGCCGGTTCGGCTCAATTCTATTGCGGTTGGTCAGGCACCATTGGCGACAGTGGTTTGATTGGTGACGGTGTGACTGTCGCCATCCAGCATGCCGAAGGCTCTAACGGTCTCTATCGTCTGATGAGCCCCTACTACTATTCGCAGAAGGCCGCCGGTGCCGAAACCAAACTGGTGTTGGGACATCACCTGCAGTTTGTGGTGAATCCGTCTGACGGCACGTTAATGGGCTTCCCCGCCAATGTGCAGTCAATCGGTGAGTCAGATCCAACGGACGGAAATTACTATTTCATCTACTCAACGAAGTATGGAAATAAATTCAGCAACTCCGGCAACTTCTATGTCATCAACTGCCTCATCGGTTGTGACGAGTTCTCAGGTTCTGTTTCTCCCGGCTGGTACGAGACGGTAGCCTTCATCTGGAATAAGGACTATCCCTGGTAAGTAGAGCTCTCCTAATAGCCAACAATCGCCGCACTCATCTCCTCCGGGAGATGGATGCGGCGATTTCCTTATCTATGACGCCATGCGAACTGTATGAAAGAGGCCAATTCAAGAGTTTCTGTGGGTGAGGATGTTTAGAATTGCGGGGCATCCGACATTTGGAGTTAGATAGCTCTAACAATCTGAATGTACCAACTCGTCATTGGTAGCGAAATCGGAGGAGGAGAGTTGAACAGCTTCGTAACTGGAACTATTGGCCTTTATCTCCCCAAAAAATTCTCCCTTCACCTCCTAAACTTCAGAAGCCGACAGCACGCTGCCACGGCTGCCAGAAGCAGCAGCGCCAGGGCGGCATAGGCAATGGTCTCAGTGGTGTGCAGAGTCTGAGGGTCGAAACGCATCTCGATGGTGTGGCGGCCTGCAGGGATGCGCAGGGCACGAAGCACATAGTTGGCACGGGCCAGGGAGGCCGGAGTACCATCGATGGTGACCTGCCAGCCATCGGGATAGTAGATCTCGGAGAAGACGGCTACGCCATCGTGCGGATTGTCGCTGGTATAAACCAGGTGATTGGGCTGATAGCTCTGCAGGGTAATGGAGGCAGCGGTGGCCAGCGAGTCGCCGGCAAAGTCGCCGAGGGCGGAGCGGAAGCGGCTGTCCACCACGGCTGTCTGCAAGGGATGGAAGCCACGCAGGGCATCGATCTCCTCGTTGGCATTCGCCACGTACTGCACCTCGGGGACAAACCAGGCATGGCCGCAGGCGTAGGGATTGCGCAGAGGCAGGGTAGTATTGCCCTCCCGACCGGCCGGGAAGATGAAGTAGCGGGTGTTGAGCATGTTGACCACGGGAAAGCGGGTGCCGTCCACCTGCTCCATGTCGCCACCGGCACGGGCCACCTCGGCATAGAGGGTCTGCATCTCAGGAGAGATGTGGCGCTCGATGAGCTCCTGGTAGCGGCGCAGCTTGGCGGCATGATAGCCACCTACGCTCTTGTGCCAGTAGGCGGTATTGTTCTCGTTGAAGGTATTGGAGGCGAGGTTGAGCACGCGGTAGTCGGGCGTGGTGTCCTGCAGGATGACCTCGTCGGCCGGACTCTTGCGGAACGTCTCGCTGCGCACGGAGGAGGTGACGAACTGGCTGTCGTTGAGGTAGCGCTTGTCCACGCCCCAGAGGTCGATGAGGCAGAGCAGGGCCACACCGGCCAGCGTCAGCTCGCGGCGCAACTTGCCCCCCACATAGAGCAGGAGCAAGGCACAGCCGATGGCTATCACCACGAGGCTGCGCAGGGCATCGCTGCTGACCAGCGCGGCACGCACCTCGCCCAGGTTCTTCAAGATGCCGCTCAGCTCTTCGGCAGGAATCATCTGATGGTCCACCGCCTGCTGCAGCATCCGGGCCTCCTGGGCCGGCACAAAGCCGGAGCCGAGTGCATCGGGCCAGACGGAGAGGAGCAGGGCCACGCCGGCCGTAAGCAGGAGGCTGACCGGCAGCGCCCGACGGAGTTCCCGCTTCCAGAGCTGGGGCTCATCGAGCAGGCGCTTCAGGGCCAGGATGGCCAGCAGCGGGATGGTGAACTCGGCAATGACCAGGATGGAGGAGACGGCGCGGAACTTGTTGTACATCGGCACGTAGTCGATGAAGAGGTCGGTGAGCCACATGAAGTTCTTGCCCCACGACAGCACGATGGAGAGGAGCGTAGCCCCTATCAAGGCCCACTTCAGGGGGCCCTTCACGACGAAGCAACCCATCAGGAAGAGGAAGAGCACGAAGGCACCCACATAGACGGGGCCGGCGGTCATGGGCTGGTCGCCGAAGTATTGAGTCAGCTGGTTGTAGAGCCCACTATACAGGGGGTTGGCCTTGGACATGGCCGTCTCGCTCTGGCTCAAGGGTACGGAGGCACCGCCCTTGAAGTTGGGCACCAGCAGGGTCCAGGTCTCTCCCACCCCATAGCTCCACTGGGTGATGTAGTCGCGGTCCAGCCCGCTGCTGCTCTGGCGGGCAGCCTCGCCCTGCTGCACCAGTTCGCTGGGGCCGCGCATGGTCTGCTTGCTATAGGTATAGGTGTGGTAGAGATTGCTCAGATTGATGGCCACGCCCAGCAGTCCGGCCACCGCCAAGACGGCCGTGGCACGCAGGAACTGCGGCAAGGTGTGCCGGCGGATGGCCTCCTCCAGGTAGGCACCCACGAAGAAGAGGATGACAAAGAGGAAGTAGTAGGACATCTGCACGTGGTTGGAGACAATCTGCAGGGCCACGAAAAGGGCCGTGAGTACCCCACCCCACAGCAAGCGGCCCCGGTAGGCCAGCACGATGCCGGCCAGCGTAGGAGGTATGTAGGCCAGTGTGATGAACTTCCAGATGTGTCCGGCCGAGATGAGGATAAAGAAGTAGGAGGAGAAGGCCCACAGCAGGCCTCCCGTGGCAGCATACCAGGCCGGCAGGCCGAAGGCACGCAGCAGGATGTAGAAGCCCAGCATGAGGATGAAGGCCAGATAGACATAGTCGGGCAGCCAGAGGCGATAGGCCTGCTGGATCCACGAGAGCGGACGGGTGGAGTCGTAGGAGGGCGACATCTGGTAAGTGGGCATACCGCCGAAGATGGAGTTGGTCCACCGGGTACGCTCGCCCGTGGCCTCATAGTAGGTGGCAGCCTCCTGTCCGGCTCCCACGCCGGCAGCCGAGTCGTGCTGGAAGAGGATGCGGCCTTCCATATCGGCCGGATAGAAATAGACGAAAGAGAGGAGGACGAAGACGACGATGGCCGCCAGGTCCGGAAGGGTTTTCTTGAGTGTCATGGTTGGCAATATCATTTGGGTGGCAAAATTAGGGAAAAAGCGAGAATTGTTGTACTTTTGCCGCAGAATATTTAGAAAGCAGAGATGAAGATAGGAATTATCAGCGCCATGCAGAAAGAGCACCGCCAGCTGGCCTCGCGCCTGCAGGACGGGAAGGAGTGTGCCGACGGGCCCTTCCACTATGTGGAGGGCCGGCTCAACGGCAACGAAGTGATATTGACCCCGAGCGGCATTGGCAAGGCAAACGCCGCCATCGGCACCGCCGAGCTGCTGCGCCGTTACCGGCCCGACTGCATCATCAGCACCGGTGTGGCCGGCGGCATGGATGCCTGCCTGAAGGTGACCGATGTGGTGGTGAGCAACCGCCTGGTGTACCACGACGTGTGGTGCGGCGACGGCAATGCCTACGGACAGGTACAGGGCCTGCCACTCTACTACGAGGCCAGTCGCCCACTGCTGGAGCGTGCCCTCTCGCTCAACGGCACGGCCGGCCTGGAGAGCCGCATCCACGAGGGCCTCATCTGCACGGGCGACCAGTTTGTGACCGACCGCCAGCAGCTGACCGCCATCAAGCAGCACTTCCCCGACGGCATGGCCATCGATATGGAGTCGGCGGCCATTGCCCAAGCCTGCTATCTCTACCAGACTCCCTTCCTGAGCCTCCGCATCATCAGCGACACCCCGGGTGCCGAGGAGAACCACTCCCAGCAGTACCTCGACTTCTGGGGTACCATGGCCGAGCGCTCCTTCCATGCCACCTGGGCGTTCCTTTCAACGCTTTGACGCGCAGTCGGCACCAGTTTCCTTGGAACGCAGACTACGCAGGTCCGCCTCTACGGTTTGCTTCAGCGTACATCTTATGTTCAACTAACGGAGCAGGCGACGGGTAAAGTAGCGCACCGGGTACCACACCGACAGGAAGCCAATGGCTACGACCGTGAGGAAGACCAGCGCCACATCGGTGGCGTGTACACTGACGGGATAGGCATCGACGATGAATTCGCCGTGGCCGCTGCCCAAGGCAATCAATCCGAAGCGCTGCTGCAAGTAGCAGAGCAACAAGCCGCCGGCCAGACCTATGACGGCTCCGAAGAGGGAAATCATACGCCCTTCGAAGAGGAAGATGCGGGCAATGAGGCGGTCGTCG
>CAMGAL010000050.1 GCA_946007445.1 uncultured Mediterranea sp. | reverse complement strand
GCCCTACCACCTGCGCAACCACCAGAAGCACTACTGGCGCACCAACTACAGCGTCAACATCCCCCGTATGCGCCCCTCGGAGAACGGAGGCTTCCAGCCCAACGTCATCATGAGCGACCGCGAACTGGCACAGGTGACCTTCGCCATGCGCATCTTCGACCACGATGTAGACATCTCCTACTCTACACGTGAGCCGGCCGAGATACGCGACCACATGGCCACGCTGGGTGTGACTACCATGAGTGCTGAGAGCAAGACCGAACCGGGCGGCTACTACAGCTATCCGCAGGCCTTGGAGCAATTCCACGTGAGCGACGAGCGCACGGCGGTAGAGATGAATGCGGCCCTCCGCCGCATGGGGCGCGAACCGGTATGGAAGGATTGGGATGCCTCGTTCGACCTGAAAGCCAAAACCTGATGAGCATAGCCCCGTCGGACAGCCAGATCCGCCTGCCTCATTGGGGCAGGGAAGGGCAAGAACGGTTGCGCCAGGCACGGGTACTGATAGTTGGCGTCGGGGGACTGGGCTCCCCCATCTCCATCTATCTGGCCGGTGCCGGCGTAGGCACCTTGGGACTGGTGGATGCCGACACGGTGAGCGTCAGCAACCTGCAGCGGCAAGTGCTCTACGCGGAGTCGGAGGTGGGGATGTCCAAGGTGGAGTGTGCCGCCCGACGGCTGCAGAGCCTCAACAGCGAGGTACAGATAGAGCCTCACCCCATCCGCCTCAGCACCGAGAATGCCGCAGCGATCGTGAGCCGCTACGACCTGGTCGTGGATGCCTGCGACAACTTCGAGACACGCTTTCTGCTGGACGACACCTGTGCCGCCCTCGGCAAGCCCTACGTCTATGGAGCCATCTGCGGATACGAAGGGCAAGTGTCGGTGTTCCACTACGGCAAGCGTCCGCGACGCTATCGGGAGCTCTATCCCGACGAGCATCTACCGAAGCCCGACAATGCCGTAGTGGGTGTCACCCCGGCCATGGTGGGCGCAGTAGAGGCCAACCAAGCTCTCCAACTGCTGGTGGGCTACGGAGATCCCCTGGTGGGCAAGCTCTGGACCATCGACCTGCTCACGATGCAGAGTTTTCTTTTGGAATTCTAATATTTATGCCTATTTTTGCCCCATTAACGGGGAAAAGAAAAAACGACATGAAGAACCTTGCAATCAGAGAGATACTTTGGGTAGGATGCCTGCTATGGAGTCTGGCCGCAGCCGCCCGACAGGAAGTGCCCGTCAGCCAATGGGGTGTACGAGGTGACGGAGTAACCTTGAACACCCGACAGTTGCAACAAGCCATCAACGACCTGGCCGGACAAGGTGGAGGCAAACTGTGCTTCCCAGCCGGATGCTACTTGACGGGCAGCCTGCAACTGCGCAACGGTGTGGAGCTCTATCTGGAGCAGGGAGCCACCCTCTTGGGAAGCAGCAATCCGGAACACTACACCGCCTTGCAGAAATCGCAAGACCTGGAGCGGAATGACAATTCGCAGTTGGCCCTGCTGCTGGCCGATGGTGCCGAACAGATTGCCATCACGGGTCAGGGCACCATTGACGGCAACGGGAGAGCCCTCGCCTTGGCTGTGGACAGCCTGCACCATGCCGGGATTCGCATAGACCCTCACTACAACTACAAGCGGATGCGCCCCAACGAAACGGCTCGCCCCAAACTGTTCTTCTTCGTGGATTGCCGTGACATACGCGTTCAGGGAGTATCGCTTCGGAGCAGTGCTGCCTGGGGACTTTCGTTTGACCGCTGTCGGCAAATGGTGCTGGAAGACCTGAGCGTGGTGAACCGTGCCTACTGGAATAACGATGGCATTGACGTGACCGACTGCCGCAATGTCATCATCCGTCGCTGTACCATCGACTCGGCCGACGACGGCATCTGCTTGAAGTCCTACCACGCCGATGCCTGCAACGACAGCATCTTCATCAGCGACTGTACGATAAGTAGCAGCGCCAGTGCAGTGAAGTTCGGCACCGCCTCGCGTGGAGGATTCCGAAATGTGGACATCAGCCGCATCCGCGTGAAAGACACTTTCCGCTCGGCCATTGCTATCGAGTCGGTCGACGGCGCCTGCATCGAGCATGTACGGGTCAGTGATGTCGTGGCCACACAGACCGGCAATGCCCTCTTCATCCGCCTGGGACATCGGTCGGGCGAGAAACCCGGACAGATACGCGACGTACACATCAGCCGCTTGTGGTGTGAGGTGCCCTTCGGTCGCCCCGACCTGCAGTACGATTTGCGGGGTCCGGAGGTGAATTTCTTCCACAACCCCTTTCCCAGTTCCATTACAGGCATCCCCGAAGCCTGTGTCGAAGATGTCACGCTGGAGGACATGGAGATAGTCTGTCCCGGGCGAAGTTCGAAAGGCATGGCCTATGTCCCCCTCCACCGACTGCAAGAGGTACCCGAGAAGATACAAGACTATCCGGAGTTCTCCATGTTCGGGGAGTTGCCCTGCTGGGCGCTGTATGTGCGCCACGTACGTGGCTTGCAGCTGAAGCGTATCCGTCTGATGCTGCGCGAGGAGGATTTCCGCCCGGCTATGGTGCTGGACGATGTGCAGGGTGACGTATGGGAAGAGGTTGAAAGCAACTGGGCAGAGCCTTGGATAGTCCGGCGGTGAGATAAATCACCTCTTCGCCTGCAGGCGGAAGAAGAGCGGATGACCAAAGTCGGCGTATTGATAGTAGGTTGCGGTGAGTTGCTTGTGATTGAAGACCACGCTCCATCGCGTGATGTCGCTACCGGCCACGGCTTGCATGGCGGCTGTCACCTCGGGTTCGCTCATGACGTCATGTTGCGCTAGGTCAGCTTGTAGCGACTCATATCGCTGCACAGAGCTGTCCAAAAAGAGCGAAGTGCCCTTGCAATCGCTTTCGGCCAGATAGTGATTGGTACAGATGGGGCTATCCACCACCAGCATCTCATCGTGTACCCACTCCACCACCACACTGCGCCCCGAGGCATCGGCGATGGCCAAGTGGTGGGCATACTGGATGTCGGAGTGCATGTCATACTGGCCCAGCAGGGCAAGCGCCTCATCGACGGTAGCTGCCTTGTCGAGCAGCAGTCGGATGGCCGTGGTGGTTGTCAGGTCGGGGCGTGAGGTCTGCTGGTCGGTCTTGACGGTATCGCCGGCCACGAGGTCAGCCACGTAGAGGCCACGCTCGTTCAGTCCGTCCAGCGGTACATAGATGGCAGAGAGCAGCATCATGCGGTCCATCATCCGGACGGGTTTCCAATCTTTGCCGAATCCCAGGAACATGATGGGAGTGGTGGCGATGGAGGCATATCCCTGCTTGGGATAGGTACGTATGACCACAATGTCTGAGGAGCAATCGGGCCAGTCGAAGTTTCGTCCGCTCAAGGTTTCGCCAATCAAGTTCTTGACGGTCAGCGAGCTGCAACCGAAGGTCTGTGGGTCGGGCACCACCTTGACCAAGCCGTGTGTCAGGAACGAGCCGATGTAGGCGGCTACCTCGGCCGTGCTGGAGGCTCCTCCTTGTGCCAGGAAATCATCGAAGCCATAATCTCCCTCGTAGGTGAGGGAATACATGTCGGAGGCGACTTGCTGTACACTTTGGGCGGCAGCATACTGCTCGCGAAACAGCAAGGCCAGCCAGATGGCTGCCCCTGCCAGGATGGCCAACAAGACCAAGAGAATCTTTTTCTTCATCTTCGAAAGAGTTATATCATAAGCTCCGGCAAAAATAAGAAAAAACGGGCAGACTGCACCGGCAGCCTGCCTATTTCCGATGAAAAAAACGGAGGAAAGGGGATGAATCGTTTCAATCTGGTTTCAGAAGCAGCAGCGCACCTCGACACCGGCCTGCACGGGACGTGAGGCTTGGCGGAAAGCGTTGCCCATGCTCTCGAAGTAGAAAGCCGTGTAGTCGCGGTTGAGGGCATTGCGCACCCACAAGGCTATCTGTCCGCGTCCCTTATGCAGGGCCAAGCGGCCATCGAGGGTGCCATAGAAGGCCTGACTGGCCAGGTTCTCTTCCGTCCAGTAGATGCGGCCTGCAGCACGGTAGTGGGCACTCAGCACGAGGCGGTCGCACCAAGAGGCACGAGGCATCTGCACGGTGTATTGGGCTCCGGCACTCAGGGTATGCTTGGGCACGAAGGGCACGTAGTTCCCGCGATAGTCCTGGGCATCCTCGCCGTTGCCCGTCAGGTAGTGGCGGAAGGTGGCGTAGGTATAGCCATAGGCGGCATTCAGCGTGAGGGCTGAGGTGAGGGCAGCCGTCAGTGTGGCCTCGCCACCGAGGGAGCGGCTCCGTCCGGCATTGGTGGTGATGCGTCCCAGTCCGCTATCCACAAAGCCACTGATCTGCTGGTTCTTGGTCTCCATCAAGAAGAGCGAGGCGTCGAGTGTCAGCTGGCGGTCGAAGAGATTGAGGTGGGTGCCCACCTCGTAGTTCCAGGCCTGTTCGGGCTTATACTCCACGCTCTGGGCCGCATCGGGGGTCACGCCGCCCTGAGGCAGATACGGCTCCATCAGGGGACGCACGTTCTGCGGCGTGGCATCGAGGATGGCATCGCGCGTCTGGCGCATCATGTCGTTGCGCAGCGAGGTCTGCAGCAGTTCGCTGAACATCTGTATGTTGTAGCCACCCGAGCGGTAACCCTTGCTGACCGAGGCATAGATGTTGCCGCGTCCCTGAGGCAGGTCGTACTGCAGCGCCCCCCGGGGCGACAGCTGCAGGTCGTCCTTGCTGCGGCGGCCGGCCTCCAGGGAGGTGTCGGCCAGGTCGGTCGTAGGCATCAGTGTCATGGCCGGAAGGGCGTGTCCGCCGGCCACCATCTGTCCCTGGATGCCTACCTGATAACCCAGCGTGGTGCCGGAATGGTAGCGCAGGCTCATCTTCTCGTAGTCGAGGCGCAAGCCGGCGGTGAGCGAAAGGCCACGGATGGCAAATAGATCGTTCAGCGTGCTCTGAAGGAAGAGGGCCGCATTGGCCTGGGGAGTGCTGAAATGTCCGGAAATCAGCAGCTCCTCTGAGGTAAGGTTGAGCGAGGGCAAGATGTTCATGCCCATATGTTCGCCCATCTGCACCTCAATCTTCGAGGGAATGACGCCGCCCAGCATACGGTTGAGCATGGTCATGCCATCCCGACGGAAGGTGACGGGAGCCTGGGTGTGCAGGTTCTGCAGGAAGCCGAAGAGACCGGTGGTCCATTGCCAGCGGCGCTGGGGAAGCGACTTCAAGACCAGCTCTTCGCTGAAGGTGTGGAGCTGCTGCTTCTGCTGCAGGGTATAGATGTCTTGGGGAGTGAAGTCTTGGTCGAGCATCATGCGGTCGGAGAGTCCCTGATAGCCCGTCACGGCACTGAAGATGAAGTTTCGGGCCTGATGCTCCAGGGTGAGGGCCGTATTGAACATACTGCGACGATAGCCGCTCTCGCGGTTATAGCCTATCTGTCCGATGTAGGCCGAAAGGTCGCCGCTGACGGGAGTTCCATCCGCCTTGCCCAGGAACTGGTAGGGATAGCCCCCCTCGTCGCTATACTCATAGCTGACGTTGAGGTCGGCCTTCCAGTCGTCGGCCATCCGCCAAATGCCTCGCAGACGACCGCCGCCGTTCTGGCTATGGTCGATGCGCCGACCGTTGAGGGCCCGGTTGCGGAAGATGCCCTGCTCGTTGGCATAGAAGCCGCCGGCCGAGAAAGCGAAGCGGTCGGATACCCGGTGGTAGTGGGTCAGCGAGCCTTGGTAGCTGCCGCGTGTAGCAGCCCCCAGACGGATGTCGGTGCCCTGATAGTCGAAGGGCGACTTGGTATGTACCTTCAGCAGTCCGCCCATGGCGTTGCGGCCATAGAGGGTGCTCTGCGGGCCACGCAGGATGTCGATACGCTCCACGTCGGCAAAGCTGAAGTCGAAGGCTGCCTGATGGATGTAGGGCACATTGTCCACATAGAGACCCACGGAAGGGGTATTGATGCGCGAGCCGATGCCACGGATATAGACGGCCGAGGTGAGGCGCGAGCCATAGTCGGGGATGAAGATGCCGGGAGCCGTAGCACTGATGTCCTTCAAGCCTCCCACATGCGCGGCCTGCATGGCCTGCTGCGAGAGGAGGGTCACCGACGCAGGCTGCTGGCGCCAGCGGCGGGTCTCCTTGGGCGTAGCCACCACGGTCACTTCGTCAATGTCTCTCACCCTCAGGGTGTCGAGTTCTTCGGCGTGGAGTGCTCCAGCCGTCAGCCAGCCTATCAAGGCCAGCAAGAGGAGTTTCTGTCTGTTCATGGAATGGTATGCAGTCATGATGATTTTTCGGCTGCAAAGATAGGGCAGGCGGCGCACTCCTGCCATCCTCATTTATGAGGAATTTGAAGCGTTACAGGCTGTCGGCCTCCACGTAGCCGCGCATCACGGCGTAAACGGTCAGACCGGAGAGGGACTTGATGCCTAACTTCTCGCTGATGTTCTTGCGGTGGCTGATGACGGTGGTCAGACTGATGTGAAGACGGTCGGCTATCTCCTTGTTAATAAGACCGCGCACCAGCAGCTGCAGCACCTCTATCTCGCGGGGCGAAAGGGTGTGGCTGTTGTTCGTCGTGGGGGACATGGCGTGCTGGGGGTGGCCGTGCTGATGGAGGCGGAGGATGGACTTCACCAACTGGGGCTCTTCTTGCTGGATATTGAGCGTCAGGAGTCCGGCCAGTTGAGGCAACCCCTCGCCACAGGCCAAGACGATGCTCTTGTGGCGGCGCTCGAGGAAGAAGGCTGTGTGCTCGAAGTAGACCTGAGCCGCCACAAAGTAGTGGGCATACATATCGGGGGTGTCGGCCACCAGCTGTCCGAACGAGCGGAAACTGCGCACGATGACGGTCGGAAGGAGGGTTTCCAACAGTCGCTGCAAGCCCATGGAGGCCAGTGTATTGGGTTCTATGATGGCTATCTGAGGTTTCACGCCGCAAAGTTACGGCTTTTCGGCACAAATCTCACCGCTACCGACACAGATTTTTGCCTCCCGGTCGTAAATGACGCAGAATTGTCCGGGGGCAATGCCCTGTATCGGCTCGGGGGAGTGCAGCCGATAGCCTCCCGTAGCGGCATTGGGCGTGAGGGTGGCAGGCAGAAACTCCGGCGTGTGGCGCACCTTGAAGGTCACCTCCACCGCTCCCCCTGCCGGCCAGGGGTTGGCCGTGATGAAGTGGAAACGAGGCATCCATAGGTCGTGTCCGTACTGCATCAACGTGTCGTAGCCGTGGGACACATAGACGATGTCCTGCTGCACATCCTTGCCGACCACAAACCAGGGGCCTCCACTCAGTCCCAACCCCTTGCGCTGGCCGATGGTGTGGAACCAGTAGCCCCGGTGACGGCCGATGATGCGCCCTGTTTCCCACTCCACAATGGGGCCGGGACGTTCGCCCAGGTAGCGGCGCACAAAGTCGTTGTAGCTCACCTTGCCCAGGAAGCAGATGCCCTGGCTGTCGCGGCGGGTAGCGGTGGGGAGGGCGGCCTCGCGGGCTATGCGGCGCACCTCGCTCTTGGGCAACTCGCCCAACGGAAACGAGAGGTGCGAGAGCTGCAGGTTGTCAATCTGGGCCAAGAAGTCGGTCTGGTCTTTCACCGGATCGACAGCAGTGCCCAGCCAGGTGCGCCCCTGCTCGTCGCGACGGGTGGTGGCATAGTGGCCGGTGGCGGTGAGGTCGAAGTGGTGCCCCACCCGCTCCTCGAAGCAGCCGAACTTGATGAGGCGGTTGCACATCACATCGGGATTGGGGGTGAGTCCTTGGCGTACCTTGTCGATGGCATAGGCAGCCACCTGCTCCCAATACTCGCGATGCAGATCGACAATCTCCAGGGGCAGTGCGTAGCGGTGAGCCACGGCACGGCACATCTCGATGTCCTCCTCCATCGAGCAGTCGGGGAAGTCGGCATCGTCACTCTTGCCGATGCGTATATAGAATAAGGATGGACGATAGCCCTGTTCGTGGAGCAAGTGCACCACGACAGAGCTATCTACGCCTCCTGAAAGCAATACAGCTATGGACATTGTTTATTTTTTTATTTCCTCACGCCTCCAACGCCTGGGCCAGGTCGGCCAAGATGTCGTCAATATGCTCCGTACCGATGGAGAGACGCACCGTAGAGGGAGTGATGTGCTGGGCAGCCAGCTCCTCAGGACTCATCTGAGAGTGTGTCGTGGTGTAGGGGTGGATGACGAGGCTCTTCACATCGGCCACGTTGGCCAGCAGGGAGAAGATCTGCAGACGGTCGATGAAGCGCCAGGCCTCCTCTTGCCCGCCCTTGATCTCGAAGGTGAAGATGCTGCCGGCTCCCTGCGGGAAGTAGCGCTGGTAGAGCGCATGGTCGGGATGGCTGGGGAGCGACGGGTGGTTGACCTTCACCACCTTCGGATGCTTCTCCAGGAATTCCACCACCTTCAGCGCATTGGCCACATGGCGCTCCACGCGCAGCGAGAGGGTCTCCAGACCCTGCAGCAGGATGAAGGCGTTGAAGGGCGAGATGGTGGCACCCGTGTCGCGCAGGATGACCGCACGGATGCGTGTCACGAAGGCAGCCGGACCGGCCACATCGGCAAAGATGGCACCGTGATACGAGGGGTCGGGCTTGGCCAGCGAGGGGAACTTGTCGGCATTGGCTTTCCAATCAAATGTACCGCCGTCCACAATGACACCGCCCAGCGATGAACCGTGTCCGCCGATGAACTTCGTGGCTGAGTGCACCACCACGTCGGCTCCATGCTCGATGGGGCGCAGCAGGAAAGGAGTGGCAAACGTATTGTCGATGATGAGGGGGATGTGGTGGCGGTGGGCCACCTCGGCCACGGCCTCAATGTCTGTCACGTCCGAGTTGGGGTTGCCGAAGGTCTCGGCATAGACCACCTTCGTATTGGGCTGGATGGCAGCTTCCAGGGCAGCCAGGTCGTTCACGTTGACAATGGTGTTCGTGATGCCCTGTGTGGCCAGCGTGTGTGTGATGTGGTTGAACGCTCCGGGAGTGAGGTTGACGGCCCCCGCAAGGTGGTCGCATACCTGCAAGATATTCTGCAGGGCGTAGGTCACGGCAGCGGCACCACTGGCCACGGCCAAACCGGCCACACCGCCTTCGAGGGCAGCCACGCGCTGCTCGAACACGCCTTGGGTGGAGTTGGTCAATCGTCCGTAGATGTTGCCGGCATCGCGCAGGCCGAAACGGTCGGCTGCATGTTGCGAGTTGCGGAATACATACGAAGTGGTCTGATAGATAGGCACCGCACGAGCATCGGTGGCCGGATCGGGTTGTTCTTGTCCTACGTGCAGTTGCAGAGTCTCGAAGTGCAGTTTGTTCGTTTCCATAATGCTATTCTGTTTTATAGTGATCAATTCTTGTTGATTTCGATGCTGCAAAGGTAGAGCTGATGGAAATTTCCCACAAGATTTCTTCGAAATACGGAAAATATCACTAATTTTGCATCGTATTACAGAACATACATTCTGCCGGCCAGCCTCGAAAGCCTCCCTTGGCAGAAAAATCTTCTAAGAACCGATTTATCAACGCTCATCCTATCTACAATTATGGACAGTTTAGACAAAGTAGACCTTCAGATACTCCGCACCCTGCAGGAGAATGCCCGCCTCACCACCAAGGAACTGGCCTCGCGGGTCAGCCTCTCATCGACCCCCGTCTTCGAGCGGTGGAAACGGCTGGAACGCGAGGGCTACATCAAGAAATATGTGGCCGTGCTCGATGCCGAGAAGCTACACCAAGGCTTCGTGGTGTTCTGCAACGTGAAGCTCAAGCGCATCAACCACGACATTGCCGAAGAGTTTGCCCGCACCATCCGCAGCATACCCGAGGTGACGGAGTGCTACAACATCTCCGGCAGCTTCGACTACCTGCTGAAAATCCATGCCCCCAACATGAAGTACTACCAAGAGTTCCTGCTCAACGTACTGGGCACCATCGACAGCCTGGGCTCGCTGGAAAGCACTTTCGTGATGGACGAGGTGAAGCACGACTTCGGCATCACGCTGAAGTCGGAATAGCTCCATTCTATATGAGGATATGTCAAGAAATCAAAATCATATTCTTCCGCTCTCACCGACTCCCATTC
>CAMGAL010000049.1 GCA_946007445.1 uncultured Mediterranea sp. | reverse complement strand
GCCCCCCTCCCCCGCTCCCCCGCCGAGGTCTTCCCCCACCGCCGGGCCCTCCTCTTCGTGGGAGCCATGGGCATCTGTGTGCGCACCATAGCCCCCTACATTGCCGACAAGCACACCGACCCCGCCGTGCTCTGCATCGACAGCCTAGGCAGCCAGGCCATCTCCGTCCTCTCCGGCCACGTGGGCGGCGCCAACGAGCTGACCCTCCAGGTGGCCCGTTTGCTGGGCGCACAGCCCGTCATCACCACCTACAGCGACCTGGCCGGCCTCTGGGCACTCGACACGCTGGGCCGTCGCTTCGGCTGGCACACCGTGGCCTCCGGCTCGCTCAATGCCGCCATCAGCCACTTCACCGCCGGCCGGCCCACCGCCTTGCTGCTCCAGATTCGCGAT
The DNA here is from genome assembly GCA_946007445.1 of uncultured Mediterranea sp. GTDB lineage: Bacteria > Bacteroidota > Bacteroidia > Bacteroidales > Bacteroidaceae > Bacteroides. The sequence continues at coordinate 9,706 of CAMGAL010000049.1, read as the reverse complement.
GCCGGCACCGACTGGATGGAGAGCCACTTGCCCCCCTTCGTACGCACTTTCCGCAGTTTCGACACCATCGACACCACGACCTACAAGCTCATCATCGCCGTGTCGCCCCTCCTGCCCGACGCATCGGCACTGCCTGCCGATGTGCAGCTCCTCGCCTACCAGCCCCGCACGCTCTGCTTAGGGTTAGGGCTGGCCCATCAGGCCCAACCGGTGGAGCAGGTAGTCAGCGAGGTGAAGGCCTGCCTGCAGCAGCACGGCATTGCCTGGCAGAGCATCAGCCGCCTGGCCACCATCGACCTCAAGCAGGACGAGCCGGTGCTGCAAGCCCTGCAGGCCGAAGGACTCCCCGTCAGCCTCTTCACCGCCGAAGCCCTGGCCGCTGTTGCCGTGCCCACCCCCAGCGAGGTGGTGCAGGGCCATGTAGGCACGCCCAGCGTCAGCGAGGCAGCCGCCATACTGGCCACCAGCGACTCCCTGGCCGAGGGCACCCTGATACTGCCCAAGCAGAAAGGGAGCAACTACACCGTGGCCGTGGCCATCGCCACCGGCCAGCTGCGCCGCGGCCACATCGAGATAGTCGGTGCCGGCCCCGGCGACCCCGACCTCATCTCCGTGCGCGGCCGCCAGTTCCTGCAGCGGGCCGACCTCATCCTCTATGCCGGCAGTCTGGTGCCCGTCGAGCTGACCCATTGCGCCAAGCCCGGCTGCAGGGTGGAGAGCTCCGCCTCGATGGACCTGGAGCAGCAGTTTGCCCTGATGAAGGAGTACTACGACCGCGGTCTGCTGGTGGTGCGCCTCCACACCGGCGACCCCTGCATCTACGGCGCCATCCAGGAGCAGATGAACTACTTCGACCGCTACGGCATGGAGTATCACATCACGCCCGGCATCTCCTCCTTCCAGGCCGCAGCCGCCGCCCTGCGCTCGCAGTTCACCATCCCCGAGCGCGTGCAGAGCATCATCCTCACCCGGGGCGAAGGCCGCACCCCCATGCCCGAGAAGGAGAAGCTCCACCTGCTGGCCCGCTCGCAGAGCACCATGTGCATCTTCCTCAGCGCCGGCATTGCCGACAAGGTGCAGGCCGAACTGCTGCAAGCCTATCCGCCCACCACGCCGGTAGCCGTCTGCCACCACCTCACCTGGAAAGACGAGCACATCTACCGCGGCGAACTGCAGGATCTGGCCCGCATCGTGAAGGACAACCACCTGACGCTGACCACCATGATTGTCGTAGGCGAGGCCATCGACAACCGCCAGGGTCTCTCGCGCCTCTATGCCCACGAGTTCAAACACCTCTTCCGCCCATGATACTGCTCTTTGGAGGCACGACCGAGGGGCGTGTGGCCATCGAGGCCCTCGAAGAGGCCGGCTCGCCCTACTACTACTCCACCCGCGGCGACGAGCAGGAGGTGACCCTCCACCACGGCACCCGCCTGCATGGGGCCTTAGACCGAGCAGGCATCGTAGAATTTTGCAGACAAAAGGAGATAAAGCTGCTGGTCGATGCCGCCCATCCCTTCGCCACCCAGCTGCACCTCACCGTCGTGCAGGCAGCTGCCGATTTGGCCATTCCGGCCATCCGGCTGGAGCGCATCTATGCGGAACGCTCCGCAGACATCTGCTGGTGCAGAGACTTTGAGGAAGCCGTATTAGAAATTACTCGAGCAAATCCATCCAAACTATTGGCTCTAACCGGAGTACAGACCATCGGGAAGCTACGCAAAATCTGGCAGAAAGGGAGTATCGAATGCTATTTCCGTATTCTGGATAGAGACTCTTCGCGACAGTTGGCCCTGCGTCAGGGGTTCCCCTTGGAGCGCATCTGCTACTACCGGACAGGAGAGCGAGAAGAGAGCGTGCTGGAGCAGTGGCAGCCGGATGCCATCGTGCTGAAAGAGAGTGGCGCAAGTGGCGGATTTATGGACAAAGTGGAAGCGGCCCGCCAGGCTGGCATACGCATCTTCGCCATCTGTCGCCCCCCCCTTCCCGACGGATATTGCGCAACGGTCGATGGGCCCCACGGACTGCGGCGAGCCGTGGAGCAATGGCTCCCCTCCTTCTATCCCCTGCATAGCGGACTGACCACGGGCACCTGTGCCACGGCTGCACTGCTGCTGGCTGCAGAGACCCTGATAGAGGGCGCCACCGACCACGCCACACGCGAGGTGCCGGTCTGCCTGCCCAACGGCGAAACCATCCCCGTCCGGGCATCGTCCGATGCGATAGGCCAGGCAAGCGTCGTCAAAGAGAGTGGCGACGACCCCGACATCACCCAGGGGCGGCGCATCTGTGCGCAGGTAGAGCTGCTCCCCCTCGCAGCTGCAGAGTCATGGGACACGGAGGACTACCGCATCCGGATAGAAGGAGGCGAAGGTGTGGGCAGGGTGACACTACCCGGGCTGGGACTGCCTGTAGGCGAAGCGGCCATCAACCAGACTCCCCGCGCGATGATGATACACAACCTGAGCCTGCTGCTGCGACGTCGCCACATCCCGCCCCACCGGGCAGAATGGGTAGCGACCATCTCCGTCCCCGACGGCGAAGCCCTGGCCCCCCGCACCTTCAATCCCCGTCTGGGCATCGAGGGCGGCATCTCCATCATCGGCACCTCGGGCATCATCAAGCCCTTCTCCGCGCGCGCCTTTGTCGACTCCATCCGCAAATCCTTAGAGGTGGCACGCGCTACGGGAGCCGAGCGCATTGTGCTCAATTCCGGCGCCAAGAGCGAAAAATTCCTGCGCAGACTCTATCCCGAACTCCCCATACAGGCATTCGTACACTATGGCAACTATATTGGTGACTCTTTGCAAGCCGCCCACCAGCTCCGCCTGCCGGCCATCACCCTGGGCGTGATGATAGGCAAAGCCGTCAAGCTGGCCGAGGGACACCTCGACACCCACAGCCGCGAGGTGACCATGAACACCGACTTCATCTGCCGGCTAGCCTCCGGCCTCTGCACGCCTGCGCAACTGCAGTCCATCAGCCGCCTCACCCTGGCCCGCGAACTGTGGCAGCTGCTCCCGGCCGCCCAGATGCACTCCTTTGCCCTCCGGCTGCTGCAGGCCTGCTACGACCACTGCCGCCCCCTCTACCCCACAGGCCACCTCACCCTGCTGCTCATCGGTGAGGAGGGGGAGGTTATCATGTTGGAGTAGCGGAAAGATATTTCTCTATGTAATACTCAACCAAGGGGAAAAATCAGATGTAGTGGCCGTATGAAGATAAGACCAATACCTCCACTATGTCATCATAGATGCGATACACCAAGCATAACTTGATGAATTTTAGAATGACGATGCAAAGATATCGTTTTTCCCGAACCATGGTATCCAAACTGATACACATTTACGTTTTCTTCCAAGTTCTTTCTCCATGTAATGCAAATTCAGTAGCTTTGCAAAAAATAGATATGACATGGAAGAGATAATGCTACTGACGGGCAAGGCCTTGTACGACGAATACCTGTTCAATACCTGGGACATAAGGAGACTGATGTCTATCGACGACTGCGACGAGCTGAGCCATCGCATCGAGGAGTTGTGGGGGCTGTCGGTCGCCCCGCCAGATGACTACACGCCGTACGCTCTATTCAGCACGCCGCCTGACTATACCGCACCCTGCTTACCAGGCAGACTGCTGTTTGCCGGCTGGATGCCCCTGGAGGTGACGACCGATACCGAGAGCCACCGGCTGACGGCCCTCATGCGGCTGGACTACAAGTGGACCATGCTGCGCCTGCTTCAAGCAGACAGCTTCAGGAGGGAGGATATGAAACGGATGTGGGATAGCCAGGAGTGGTATGGCGAATGCCGCCGAATAGCAGACCTGCTGAGGGACATGAATCGACTGAGCCAGCCTCTGCAACACAGCCTGGAGAACATCGGCCTCTGCATACAAGCCTTCCTGCAGGAGCGGGACATCAACGACCTGAGGCGCTTCGTGGCCCACGACCAGTCTTTCGCGCTGCCCGCCGAAGCCTCGGCCCTCTACCGCCTGATGCGCCTCTGCACGCGTAGCGAGCGGATGCTGGCCATGCGAAGCGAGCAGTTCCCCGTCAGAAAGGCCAAGGCCCTGCTCCAAGAGATGGTGAACCTCTGCCACCAGTTTACGCAGAATAACCACTTTCCGCAGCATCGCCAGCCTGCCTATGTGGCGAAACTCGCACAGTGGATGGCCAACGCCATCTACCTGCATACCCACGGGGCACACCACGTGCCTGCCGACGACGACGAGGCCGTCAGGGAGTGGGAAGACGAGCATCGCGAGGAGCTGCTGGAGGAGTATGATAACATGCAGACAGGCATCGAGTGGCTACGTCGCCTGCGTGAACTGCAAGGCTCTATACAGAGAGACTTTCCACAGCCGATTGCAGAGAGCCTGCCTCACCGTATGACCTTATTCCTGCAGACCGAATTACAATACTTCGAGCATCACTCCACCAGCTACTTGCCCAAACAGGACAAAAAGCCCCTTGTGCACCGACGTGAGGATATGAGCACCAATGACTTTATGCTGGTCGACCAAGCACTTAGCCTGCTGGATCTCTCTACGAATGAGTATAACCGACTTCATCAGGCCGTACATGGGATGCTCAACCACTTTGAGCAGAACCCCCTTACGCCTCGCATCAGGGTGGGAAGCAAACAGCTGACCAAACATGTTTTCTATTTCATCTACCTGATTGATCCACGAAAGAGAATAACTCAGACTCAATGGGCGAATTTTATCGTCAATACGTTCGATTACCAGGCAAGTGTAGATAGTATTTCGAGGAATTTAGCACAGAACCTAGATAATACGCTGACAAATATCAAGCATACGCATTCGGGGCTGTATCAGGCGGTGAAACGGCTGCTTAAGTAACGGGTGTGCCCCTGTCATCCGGAAGTTGAGGACTATACCTGCCAACTCGTCATCCCGAGTCCCCATCACATTTTGTGTTATGATGTGTGTCAAAGGTCCACCCGGAATGCACAAGCATGTGTGTCGTTTGTCCGGAATTACCATGCAACCATATATTATATACATATTTCGTAATGAATAAAGAGGATGAAATGTGGATGAAGCATCTTTTTTCATCCGAAATTCATCTTTTTATTCATTCTTTTAAATCACTATATATAAGCAGTTAGACAGTTCAGCCGCCCAACCCCGGCGCAGGAGGAACTGAGGCCGAACTTCATCCTAATGAGCCTCCACTACATACGCCGTCGCAAGCTCCGAAAAAAAAGGCAACGGTGAGCTTGCGGCTGCTACTGTTTTCAGACGGATGGGCCGCGGCAGTCTATCACCACATCCCGACAACCAAACAATGAAAACAAAAACTATCCGGCGACTGCTGGAAATGGAGAGGCTCGTCAAGGAGCTTCACCGACTCTGCCTGCCGAGCGTGGGGCAGAGCAAGGAGAGTAAGGCGTTCGTAGGCCAACTGCTGGACAATACCGACGTGATGCAGCTGCTGCACATCTCGCCTCGGATGCTGCAGACCCTGCGCAGCAACGGCACCCTGGCCTTCACCAAGCTGGGAGGCAAAATCTACTACCGGCGCGAAGACATCGACCAGGTGCTGCGCAACCGCTACGTGATGTTCAAACTCAAGGCACACGGAAAGGAGGAACGCGTATGACAGCGCATCTGACCCGACCGCTGTGGCTCTCCGAGAGCGAGTGGCTGCAGGCCACCCGACGCTGCATCAGCATCTACCAGCCACCCATCACCCAGACCCAGCCCTGCGGCACCGCGAGCCTCTGGCAGCTGTGGCGGGGCATCACCGGCCCGCGCTGGCAGGAGGCCACGCAGCAGTACCGGCAGCTGCTGGCACAGGCCGACCCGGACTGTAAGCAGGCCATGAGCCATGTGCGCCGCAGGAAGGGGCAGCTCTTCGGCAGCGCCACCATGAGCGGACGCTTCGACGGACGCAAGGACGAGGGACTGCTGGAGCACAGCGGACTGCTGACGATGGACATCGACCACATCCACCGGTGGCAGGCCGGAGGCACCCTCTTCGCCGCCCGTCGGCCCGACCTGCCCGTGGCACAGATGGCCGGCGTGGAGGGCCTGCGATACGCCCTGCTGACGGACGAGGAGCTGGCCCTGAGGCTGCTGTTTCGCAGCCCCAGCGGCGACGGACTGAAGGTGGTGGTGGCCATCGACCTGAGCCTCGGCAGCCACGCCGAGTGGTTTGAGGCGCTGAGCCACTACATGCTGCTGACCTACGGCGTGCAGGTGGATGCCTCAGGCAGGAACGTGGCCCGCTGCTGCTTCCTGCCCCACGACCCCGACGCGGTGCTCTTTCGCATCGAGAGCCAGCAAGAGTCAGTACAACAAAAGTTAAACCATAACATACTGAATGAGGATGAACAAGCTTGATACATCAGACGAAATCCGCCAAGTGGTGGAGCAAGCCGAAGCCAGCGGCATAGACCTGGCACCCAGCTACGACCAGTGGCTGAAAATGGGGTTCGCCCTGGCCGGGGAGGCCGGCGAGCAGGGACGCGAAGCCTTCCTGCGGCTGAGCCGCCTGCACCCCGGGCCTCAGAGCATCGACCCCGACCGACAGTACTCCATCTGCCTGAGCCAGGGGCGGGGCGATGTGAGCATCAGCACCTTCTTCTACCTGGCCCAGCAGGCAGGCATCAGCGTGCAGCCCGCCAGCCGACCCCTCATCCAGCCACCGGCCACACTGCCGACAGGACCGACGCCATTGCCACTTTCGCCACTTTCGACACCCCCCGCGCTTGTCGTACCGGTGGGCGAAACGGACGAGGCCGACCGGGCGCTGATGGAGCAGATAGTGAGCCTTCTGTGGGCCTCCTTGCTGCAGGGGCTGCAGGGGCTGGGCCGCAGCCTCTCGGAGAGGGTGCTGCTGCTCTTCAGCGGCCTGGTGTGTCTGAGTAGCACCCTGCGACGGCTGACGCTGACCTACGACGGCAAGCGCGTGGGCGTCAACCTCTACGGCTTCGTGGTGGCACCCGCCGCCTCGGGCAAGGGCATCATGGCCTACGCCTACCTGCTGGTGGAGGAGATACAGCAGGAGCGCTACGAGGAGGGCCGAAAGCGCAGAGAGCAGTATCGGGCGGAGATGGCCGAGTGGGAGGCCAAGCCCAAGAAGGAGCGCGGCCCCATGCCCGAGACGCCGCCCCAGCTGCTGCTGCGCATCCCCTCGAACAGCAGCGCCACCGCCATCCTGCAGACGCTGGCCGAGAACGACGGCTGCGCCCTCCTCTTCGAGAGCGAGGGCGACGAGGTGAGCCAGTCCTTCAAGAGCGAGCACGGCGACTACAGCACCACGCTGCGCAAGGCCTACCACAACGAGGAGTGCAGCTACAAGCGGCGCACGGACAACGAGTACGTCGTCATCCCCCGTCCGCTGCTCAGCGTCATGCTGAGCGGCACCCCCGGGCAGGTCAGGAAGCTGACGCCCGAGCGCGAGAACGGTCTCTTCTCCCGCTTCCTCTACTTCCTGCTGGAGGGCACCACGCAGTGGCGCGACGTCTTTGCCCAGCCCGGCAGCGGCGAGGTGCCCGAGGACGTGGCACGCCGCCTGGGGCAGAGCTACACCCCCTTCTACCGCTGGCTACTGGAGCAGGAGGTCGATGTGCAGCTCAGCCAGGAGCAGGCCCGGCGCTTCAACGACTGCTTTGCCCAGCTGCTGCAAGAGTACAGCTGGCTGGAGGCCGAAGGCTTTGCCGCCTGCATCAAGCGGGCCGGTCTGAGTGCCTTCCGCATGATGGCCATCTGCACCGTGCTGCGCCTCATGGACACCCCCTACGAGGGCACCACGCTGGCGGCACCACTCACCCCCTGCGACGACGACTTCCGCGGAGTGCTGCTGCTCACCCGCCTGCTGCTGCGCCACACCTGCCGCGTCTTCGTGAGCTACGACCCCACGGGAGCCTACACCTCGCCCCAAGCCACGGGGCAGACCGCCGCCGAGCTCTTCGCGCAGCGACTGCCGCCGCAGTTCGACCGCGCCGACTACCTGCGCCTGGCCGAGGCCTTAGGCATCCACCCGCGCACCGCCGAGCGCTACGTACAGCGGCTAGTGGAGCAGAAGAAGCTGCTGCACTACGCCCAAAACGACTACCGCAAGCTGTGACCCCTGCCTCCCTCCCGGCCCTACCCTCGCCCTACCCGCTTCCTCTCCTAAGGGAGGGAGCAGGTAGGGAGTTGGTAAGGAGCTGGTAGGGAGGCTTTTCTATGGTTCCCTGTATAAATTATGTTAAAATACAGGAATTAACGCCTTATTTACGTATTATTGCTGAAAAACTCTTATCTTTGCGCTATAACTTAAAACTTTATACAAAAATGAAAAAAGCGTATGTTTCTTTTCAGGAGAACGTACTGGTATTGCACCGTACAGATGAGAGCGAAAACAACCCGAAAGAGATTCTCAAGAAGCTGCACGCCGCGCTGCAGACGCACATGGAGCAGCATACGAAGCTGCTGGTCTGTCCCCACAGCAACTCCGTCGAAGTGTGGGTAGAGGCACCTCCGGGATGGTGGGGAAGGTATTACAAAACTTACTGTAAACTATTACTGAAACCGCTCATCCACCACACGTCGATACCGATACTGCAAATATCGTTTGAAGGACACGCCTACGTGATGCAGTGGCCGAAAGATTACATCCCTAAACAGAAAGACCTGATGTGCCAGGGCAACCGGATAGTGAGCTACGAGGAGATGCAGAACCATACGAGGGACGCGCGGCTGGTCATTCCGACAAATCGCTACAAGCAGATTCCCGAAATCGCCGGCGACTTCCACCCGGTAAAAAACAAACTTCGATACAAATTCTACTTCGAGCTCATCCATCGCTTCCAGCAGACCTACCTGCCCGAAGGCACCCGCCTGGGCCCTGCCAAGATAGGCACCTGGCGCCAGCCCGCGGAGGAGGAACTCTACTCCATCCCGACCGACTACGCCCTACTCTGCTTCCACGACGGAGAGAAGACCCTCAACGCCCGCCACGGCATACTGACCCACCAGGCCTACCAGTTCTCCCCACGGAAGGACATCGAGCTGCACCTGCTGCTGCCCATGGGAAAGACAGGCATGTACCACCGGATTTCGGAGCTCTTCTCCGACGCATTGGATGGGATGGGCTGGGTGATGCACTTCAGCGGCATGAGGTTCCACCACAACGCCGCTCACGACATCTGCTACACCTCGCCCGAAGATCTGACTGAGAAGCTCAGGCAACAGACAGCCTCCATGCGCCCCGACGAGACGCTGCAGCACTACTACATCCTCGTGCCCCACTGCAGGAAGGACGAGTATCTGCTGCTGGAGAAGGAGAGGTACAAACCCGTGCTGCTCCTGCTGATGAACCGCCACCCCGTCAGCCTGCTCTACAAAGGCCAGCTGCGCAAGAACCACTGGTGCAACACGCAGATGAGCCTGGTGCTGCAGGTCATCACCCAGACGGGCGGACAGCCCTGGTCCATCAGCCAGCCCGCCATGCCGCCCACCGACGTGCTGATGGCCATCTGCTCGCACCGCATCGACAACGGCAAGCGGAGCAGCCTCTCCGTAGGCTACGACCTCACCCCCGAAGGCATCTTCGACCACTTCAAACTGCTGGACCAGCTGAGACCCGAGGCGCTGGTCGCCCACATCCCCGAAACCCTCGTCGCCTACCATCGCCGCACCGGCCAGCAGCCCCTGCGGTTCATCATCCACACCTTCTGCCACATCGACGACG
>CAMGAL010000048.1 GCA_946007445.1 uncultured Mediterranea sp. | reverse complement strand
CGATGACACTGGGCCAGAAAGAGGTAGGTGCTATAGAGATAGGGAGTCATCTCGTACTGTTCCATGTTCTCCAGGCTCTGCTCGAAGTAGCTGATGGCCTGGTGCAACTCCGTCCGGTAGGAGAAAATCATGCCTAGACAGTAGTTGGCCATGATGGCTCCATAGATGGACTGCTCTTTGGCCGCTTTGTCGGCCATGCCTTGTGCCTCCTGCAGGGCGGCATAGTATCGGCTCTCGAAGGCATAGGAGGAGACTATCTTGGTAATCATTTCATAGTAGGCCTCTTCCGCATGATGTTCGTCAGCCAGCTTGGCACCGGCCCGAGCGGTGGCTACAGCCTCGTCGATCCGGTTCTCCATATTGTAGTGGAGTACCTTGAGTCGGTAGGCCAGGTATTTGACGCACCAGTTCTGCTGGTGCAAGGCATCGGTCATGAAGGAGTCGATGGCCGCCTTCTGCTGTGGGTCATAGACGCTGGTGAGCAGCTTCCGGTAGCGATTCAGGGTAGGCTCGTCCACCTCCCGGTAAATGGAGAGCTCGAGACTGACCTTCTCCGCACGGACGGGCAGGCTACTCACGGCTCCTGCGAGGAGGAGGCAGAGCGTGAGCAGGCAGGTGCTGATTCGATGCAAGTATCGGTTGCTTTTCATAAATAATATCCTTTGATAATGCAAATATAGCAGGTTTTTTCGGCAGTTCCACAACTTTTCCACCTTTTCCGATAGATTTTCTTCCCTGCTCAGTGTGCTTCTCTCTAGATTTGCAGCAGTAACAACCTTTACACTTTGAAAATATGAAATACACGTTCCTACATCAGCTCCTCAGTACGATGCTCTGCCTGAGTGCAGCGACCCTGCTGCAAGCACAAACGTCCCATTCACCTTATATTATCTGGTACGACCGTCCGGCCCAGGCTTGGGAGGAGGCGCTGCCCATCGGCAACGGCCGACTGGCTGCGATGGTCTATGGCAATCCGCAGAACGAGGAACTGCAGCTCAACGAGGAGACCGTATCGGCTGGTTCACCCTACCAGAACTACAACCCGCAGGGACGGGAGGCACTGGCCGAGATCCGCCGCCTCATCTGCGAAGGACGCACCGAAGAGGCACAGCAGTTGGGGGGCAAGAAGTTGCTGTCGCAGGTGGGCAATGAGATGCCCTACCAGACCGTGGGCAGCTTGCATATCCGTCACAACGGTCGGCGCACTCCCACCGCCTACCGGCGCGAGCTGGACATCGAGCGGGCGGTCAGCACCACGACCTATACGGTGGACGGAGTGGACTATACGCAGGAGGCGTTTGCCTCGTTCACCGACGGACTGGTGGTGGTCAATCTGCGGGCTTCGCGTCCCAGGTCCATCAACTGCGACCTCTACTACACCACCCCCATGCCTTCCCCCCGGGTGTCCGTCACCGACCGTCAGCGGCTCCGCTTGGAGGGGCAGCCCTCGGGCACCGACCACTTCCCCGGCCTGGTGCACTACTGTGCCGACCTGCAGGTGAAGCATCGGGGAGGCAGGCTCGTGGCGGCTGATACCCTGCTGCGCGTGGAGCAGGCTACTGAGCTGACCCTCTACATCGCGATGGCTACCAACTTTGTGAACTACAAGGATATCTCTGCCGACCCCTATGCCCGCAATGCGCAGGCCTTGCGGAACGCCTCACGCGACTACCGTCGTCAGCTGGCTGACCATGTGGCCGCCTATCGGAGTCAGTTCGACCGGGTGCAGCTGGAGCTGGGAGAGAACAGGCAAGTGCAGAAACCGATGGATGTCCGCATCAAGGAGGCACCCACCACCTTCGACCCTCATCTGCTCTCGCTCTACTTCCAGTTCGGCCGCTACCTGCTCATCTCCTCCTCGCAACCCGGCTGCCAGCCTGCCAACCTGCAGGGCAAGTGGAACCGTCACATCAACCCCGCTTGGGGATGCAACTATACCACCAACATCAATGCGGAGATGAACTACTGGCCGGCCGAGGTGACCAACCTGGCCGAGCTGCACGAACCCTTCGTCCGCATGGTGGAGGAACTGGCCGACAACGGGCGCGAGGCGGCCCGCGAGATGTATGGCTGTCGTGGCTGGGTGCTCCACCACAACAGCGACCTCTGGCGCATGACGGGAGCGGTCGATAGGGCCTACTGTGGCATTTGGCCCACGGCCAACGCTTGGCTCTGTCAACACCTGTGGGACCGATACCTCTATAGTGGCGACGAGGCCTTCCTGCAGCGCATCTATCCCGTCCTGCGTGAGGCTTCCACCTTCTTCGTCGATTTTCTGGTGGAAGACCCCCGCACAGGCTACCTGGTGGTCACTCCCTCCAATTCACCGGAGAATGCTCCCCGCTGGATTCGGAAGAAGGCCAATCTCTTTGCAGGCATCACGATGGACAACCAGCTGGTGTTCGACCTCTTCAGCAATACCTTGCGGGCCATGGAGCGGCTGCAGTGCGACGAGACCTTGGCCGACACCCTGCGGCAGATGCGTCGTCGCCTGCCGCCCATGCAGGTGGGGCAATACGGTCAGCTGCAGGAGTGGTGGGAGGACTGGGATGCTCCCGACGACCATCACCGTCACATCTCCCACCTCTGGGGGCTCTATCCCGGCCGTCAGATCTCTCCCTACCGCACACCCATCCTCTTCGAAGGGGCTCGCAACACGCTGCTGCAGCGGGGCGACCCCTCTACGGGCTGGTCCATGGGGTGGAAGGTCTGCTTCTGGGCGCGTATGCTCGATGGCGACCACGCCTATCGGCTCATCAAGAATCAGCTCAACTATGTCAGTCCCGAGGTGCAGCGGGGGCAGGGTGGGGGAACCTATCCCAACCTCTTCGACGCTCATCCCCCGTTCCAGATTGACGGCAACTTCGGTTGCACGGCCGGCATGGCCGAGATGCTGCTGCAGAGTCACGACGGAGCGCTCCACCTCCTTCCGGCTCTTCCCTCCGAGTGGCGCGAGGGTCGTGTCAGCGGACTGCGGGCCCGGGGTGGCTTTGTGGTGGAGCGGTTGTCCTGGAGTGGTCAGGAATTGCAACAAGCCACCATCCGTTCCACCTTGGGCGGACAGTTGCGTCTGCGCTCCTACGTGCCGTTGCGCAGGGCCGATGGCCGGCCTTTGACCCGGGCGGCAGAGGAGAGTGCCAACACCCACCCCGGCTATGAGCTGCAGCAGGTGGCCCGTCCGCTGGTCAGTGAGCGGGCTCCCTTGCGGGGTGTGGATTTGCGTCCGGTCTATCTCTACGACCTCCATACGGAGGCTGGAGAGTGTGTAGAGGTGGTTAAAGAGGTGTTTTAATAGATTTTTTCCACCTTTTGCGATAAATTATCCCCATCCATGTGGTGCAGAGTCTCGATATTTGCACCCGAAATGCTATGGACACATACTATGAAAGCCGTTCATCGTGTTTCAGTTGATAGAAACTGAATTTATTTTATTGTTTAACCAAAGTAATGCTATTATGAAGCTTGAATTAAGTAGAAAGGGCAGATTGCTGCTTTGGCTCTCATTGTTCTTGATGGTGCCAATCGGTCTGTTTGCTCAAAACATTACAGTGAAGGGTACCGTGCTCGATGCCACGGGCGAGACCGTGATAGGTGCCTCTGTAGTGGAGAAAGGCAATGCCTCCAACGGCACGATTACCGACATTGATGGTAACTTCTCGCTGTCGTTGCCCAAAGGCAAGGCACTGGTCATTTCGTATGTCGGTATGGAGACGCAGGAGGTGATGCCCCAGGCCGGAAAAGAATTGAAGATTACATTGAAAGACGACTCCCAGGCGCTGGAGGAGGTCGTGGTCATCGGCTACGGTGGCAGCAAGGCCCGCAAGGACCTGACCGGTTCGGTCGGCTCCGTGTCGGGTGCCAAGCTGGCTGCTGTGCCCGTCACTTCGGCTGCTGTGGCTCTGCAGGGTAAGATTGCCGGTGTGCAGGTCACTACGGTCGATGGTGCTCCGGGTGCCGACATCAACATCCGTGTACGTGGAGGTACGTCGGTGACGCAGAGCAACGACCCGCTCTACATCGTCGATGGCTTCCAGACGGACAACATCAACGACATTCCCCCCTCGGACATCCAGAGCATCGACGTGCTGAAGGATGCCTCCCTCACCGCTATCTATGGTGCCAAGGGTGGTAACGGCGTAGTGGTGGTCACCACCAAGAGCGCCAAGGAGGGCAAGGTGACGGTCAACCTCAACGCACAGCTCTCCACCAGTCACCTCTCCCGCAAGCTCGACCTGATGAACGCCTACGACTTCGTGGACTATCAGTACGACTGGGCAACGGCCACGGGCAACAACCGCAGTACGGAGGCCAAGTACTTCCGTGCCAACTTCGGCAACCCCATGGACCTGGACATCTACCGCCGTGCCACCACGCACGACTGGCAGGACGAGGTGATGGGCGAGAATCCGCTCAACTACCAGACCAACGTCTCGGTGGGTGGCGGTACGGAGAAGTTCCGCTTCAACATCTCGCTGACGCAGAGCGAAGACAAGGGTATCATCATGGGCAGTGGCGTGCGTCGCACCAACCTCAACGTGAAGCTCAACGCCCAGCTCTCCAAGAACCTCTCGCTGCAGTACAACCCCAAGGTCTCCTACCGTCGCGACACCGGTGCCGGTGGCGATAAGGTGGGCACGGGCGGTATCATCGACGTGCTGCGCTATCGTCCCACCAACGGTCTGCGCGAGTTCGCTTTCTGGGATCCTGCTACGGTTGACCCCGACGATGAGGCCATCTTCGAGTACACCAACCCGAAGAACGACATCCAGGAGAACACCTTGAAGAAGCACTCCTACGGCTACACCAACCAGCTGGCCCTGGAGTGGAAGCCTATCAAGGGACTGACGCTCCGCACCGAGGGCGTACACTTCATCTCCTTCTACGACGAGAACCGCTTCTACGGCGCCATGACCAGTGAGGGCCAGGCGCAGAACAAGCTCCCTGTGGCCTACATCAAGAACAAGCGCACGGAGAAGTTCATGTGGACCAATACGGCTGCCTACAACTTCGACATCGACCACCTGCACAACTTCTCGTTCCTGCTGGGTCAGGAGGTGCAGAGCCGTCAGGTGAAGGAGAACTACATGAAGAACCGCTATTTCCCCCGCAACATCTCGGCCAACAAGGCCCTGAACAACATGAACCTCGGCAAACCCTGGGAGGCCACCACATCCCTCTCCAGCCCCGAGCGTACGGCCTCCTTCTTTGGACAGGCCAACTATAACTACGACCACAAGTACCTGCTGAGCGTCACGATGCGTGCCGACGGCAGTACCAAGTTCGCTCCCGGCGAGCAGTGGGGCTACTTCCCCTCGGTGTCGGGCGCTTGGGTGCTGACCAAGGAGGGCTTCCTGGAGGACAACCCCCTCATCAGCAACCTCAAGCTGCGTGCCGCCATCGGTATGGCCGGTAACAACCGCATCGACGACGACCTGTGGCGCTACCTCTATCAGGTCAACTCCACCAGCGGCCCCGCTTTCGGCGAGTCTACCGAGAACGGCGAGCAGTGGTACGGCATGGGCGATGGCAAGACCTATCCCAACACAAAAATCAAGTGGGAAACGACTCTGACTCGCAACGTAGCCCTCGACCTGGGCTTCTTCAACGACCGACTCACCATCACTCCCGAGTTCTACTGGAACACCACCAAGGACCTGCTCTACTGGAGCGACGTGCCCACCGTGTCGGGCTACACCAAGCAGATGCGCAACGTGGGTCAGGTGACCAACAAGGGCTTCGAACTCTCCATCAACGGCGACATCCTGCGCGGCAAGGACTACGTCCTGAGCGGTAACCTCACCTTCGGCTTCAACAAGATGGTGGTGGACAAGCTGAACGGCACGGATGATGTCATCTGGGACCAGAACGACCGCTGGAAGTCCAGCTACAACGACTACTGCCTCCGCGTGGGCGACCAGGTAGGCCTCATCTACGGCTTCGTCTACGACGGCCTCTACTCCATGGACGAGTTCGACTTCGACCCCAACCAGAACTTCCTGGCCATCCCCAAGGAGGGCACTGTGCAGAACATGGTCTACAACGACAGCAACTCGGGTAGCGCCACCCTGCCGGGCAAGATCAAGTTCAAGGACCTGAACGACGACGGCGTGATTGACGAACGCGACCGTACCGTCATCGGCAACACCAACCCCAAGTATCAGGGCGGTTTCGGATTCAGCGGCTCCTACAAGGATTTGGACTTCACCATCAACTTCAACTACATGATTGACTTCGATGTGAACAACGCTACGGCCTACCAGCTCTCTTCGTCCGAGGGCAACAAGAACAAGTTCTACAACGTGCTCTCCAAGTTCCGCGACAGCTGGCACTACTTCAACCCGGCCGATGGCGACAACTACTACAAGAACTACTGGATTGACAACACCGTGGACGTCTATCGCGCTGCCAACGAGGGTGTGACCCTCTGGAACCCCACCGACGTGGTGAACAAGGTGACGCATTCCTACTTCATCGAGGACGGCTCCTTCCTGCGCTGTCAGGATGTCACAGTGGGCTACACCTTCCCCTCGAAGCTCACCAAGAAGTGGGGACTGAGCAAGCTGCGTCTCTATGCCAGCGCTTCCAACCTCTTCATCATTACCGGTTACTCCGGCTATGACCCCGAGGTGGACGTGCAGACCGGCCTGACCTGCGGCATGGACTACAACCGCTATCCGCGCAGCCGCAGCTTCGTCTTCGGTACGAACATCACTTTCTAATCAGAAACTTAATTGCAGAAAACGATGAAAATCAAGAATCTATTATACAGCGGTCTGCTGCTGGCGGGACTCACATCGTGCAGCGATTTCCTCGATGTGGATGCTCCCTCCAAGTACGAGAACGACTATGTGTTCAACGACAAGACCGAAATCAACCGCGCTCTGAACGGTGTCTATGCCCAGCTGCTGAGCGGCGACACCTACGGAGGTGCCTACCTGAGTACCTTCTGCTACAACAGCGATGTCGATATGGCTGTCTATACCAACGACGTGGCTACCAACAACAGCTACCGCCGCTTCGACTGCACCCCGCTGGGTGGTGAAATCGAGAAGGCCTGGAATGCGGCTTACAAGGGCGTGGAGTATGCCAACAACTTCATCTACCAGCTGGAGCAGAGCGACCTCTACAAGGCCGGTGACGAAGAGCTGAACCAGATGATGGGCGAGGCCAAGGTGCTGCGTGCCGTCTTCTACCACGACCTGGTCGTGATGTTTGGCGATGTACCCTTTGCTCTCTCTCCCGTAGCAGGCGCTGAGAGCAACGAAGCCATGCTGCTGCCCGTCACCGACCGCGAGAAGGTGCAGCAGACACTGATTGATGACCTCAAGCAGGCTGCTCCCACCATGAAGTTTGCTTCCGACCTGGGTGATGGCGTAGAGCGTGTCAGCAAGGAGTTCTGCTGGGCCATGATCTCCCGTCTGGCACTGACGGCAGGCGGCTACTCGCTCCGTCCCGACACGGGTAACCCCAAGAGCTACGGCTCCATGCAGCGTCCGGCCAACTACAAGGCTTTCTACGAGACCGCTCTGCAGTATGCCGATTCGGTCATCAGCTGCGGCAAGCACGCGCTCAACCTGCCTTATCGTCAGGTCTTCATCAACGAGTGCAACTACGTGGTGGTCAACAACGACGACCCCATCTTCGAGATTCCCTTCGGCAAGAACTCCACGGGCAATATCGGCTACATCCACGGCCCCTCCAGCGACCTCTATGAGGGCAACACCATGGGTACCAACATCTGGGGTGAATGTAAGGGCAACGCTCGTTTGAGCGCCCTCTACCGCTACTTCTTCGATGAAGACGACCTGCGTCGCGACTACGTCAACGGCCTGTGGTACTACACCTACGAGGGTGTACCCAAGCTCCGCAACGACCGCACCGTGCACAACAACAAGTGGTCCAAGCTCTGGGCTACCACCACTCTCGGCACCAACAGTCAGGGCAACACCGGCATCAACTACCCCCTGATGCGCTATGCCGACGTGCTGCTGATGTATGCTGAGGCTGTCAATGAGGTGGAGAATGGTGTAGGCGGTGCCCACGGTGCCAAGGCCATCGATGCCCTGCGTCAGGTGCGTAGTCGTGCCTTTGCCGATGCGGGCAAGGTGGAGGAGTACCTCCAGTCGGTCAGCGGCTCCAAGGAGAGCTTCCTCAAGGCGGTGCTCGACGAGCGCAAGTTCGAGTTTGCCGGCGAGAACATGCGTTGGCGCGACCTCGTGCGCAACAACCTCTACAGCGAGGAGGTCTATTGGAGCTTCATGCGCTACTACGGCGTGGCCATGAACGGCGAGTCCTCGATGGACATGGAGCAGATTAGGCAGCACGATGGATTGGATTGGGAGCAGATTCCCTATTCGGTCTATTACAAGGATTCCAAGACCGGCGTGGCCAATCCGGGCAATACCAGCATCTACCCCAACCTCGGCATGAACGTGCTGGAGTTCTACAAGAACTGTCTCTACGACAAGAAGGACGACCCCAACATGGTGGGCGAGACCGGTTGGGAAAAGGCCGACCTCTACGGATGGTTCAATGGCGAGACCGGCTATCCCGAAGACCGTATGCTCTACTCCTTCTTCGGCTTCATCCGTGGCTACGACAACGGCGACATCAAGGTCATCCGCGACGGTGCGGCAGAGACTCCCAATGTCGACAACCTGCCTCCCGTGCGCTACATCCTGCCTTTCCCCAACAATGCCATCCAGCGTAGTGCCGGTGTTTACAAGAACTATTATGGTTATTAACCCCTATATCATGCGATTATGAAAAAGCATTTCTTATATATAATGATGGCTCTCCTCGCCGGTAGCTTCTACGCCTGCAAAGACGATGACGTGGAGACCAACGAAGATGGCACCGTGCCCGAGCGCGAGTTCATGACCATGTTCCGCAAGGACCACAACACGGGCAAGGGCGATGACGAACCCTATGCCTGTGCCGTGGAGGAACTGAACGACATCCACCTCTACTGGTACGGCGTGAAGGGCTGTGCCGGCTATCAGATTCGGATGGCTCTGCAGGCCAATGTGGCCAACGGGGCCGAGGCCTGGGAGACTCCCGGCGCCATCCTGAAGGACACCATTGTGGGTCCCGATGTGCTGGAACTCACCTTCCGCGACCTGGAGTACAGCACCAGCTACCGCTTCGCCATCCGCACCCTCTCTACCAAGGGCGAAGAGTACCACTCCAAGTGGTACGGCTATGGCGACGGACGTCACTGGGCCGACTGGTTCGGACTCGACACCGACATCCGCTACAACACCCCCGACGTGGTGGTCATCGGCGACATCACCAAGACCTCCTTCCGTCTGAACCTCGACATGAATTATGCCACTTCGGGCGATCCGGGCGACTACAAGGAGCACTTCGAGGGGGGCGAAGACGGCAACTTCGTGGTACACTCCATCTCGGTGGCGGTTTCCCCTACCAATCCCGAAGGCAAGGTACCCGACAAGTGGAAGAAGTACACCCTGACCGATGCCGACAAGCAGCGTGGCTATGTGGACATCGACGGGCTCGACATGAACACCGTCTATGTGGTCAATGCGGAGAATCACAACATCCCCATCCACGTAGATGCTATCTACAACACCTGCACGGTGCGTACCGACGGTATTCCGGGCGACCCCATCTTACTGAAACATGAAGTGAACCCGAGCGACACCATCCCCGGTGCAGTGGACTACCAGGCCATGTGTCTCGACAAGATTCTCATTGACTACACGGCCGACAACTCCCTGGTAGAGGGCACCATCTACGAGTTGGAGGGTGGCAAGGCCTACTACTTTGCTACCAACCCCGTGCTCTGCAAGGGCGTCACCTTCCGCACCCGTCCCGCTGACCTGCAGGCTGGCAAGGGCAATGCGAAGATCTATCTGAACGGTATGTCGAAGAATCCCGACGGCTCTGCTTTCTCTTGCAACTTCATGTTCGGACGCCAGCCTCAGTCGGGCGAGGCCGATGCACCCATCAACGTGAAGTCCGTCATCTTCGAAGACATCGACTTCGACTGTCCGCTGGCCACCAACTATGGCGACGGCAAGGCTACGGGCAACTACTTTGCCAACATGTACTCCAATGGTATGGCTGTGACGTTCAGCTCCTTCGAGGTGCGTCGTTGCACGTTCCAGCGCATGATTCGCGGCTTCATCCGTGTGCAGGGCTCCAAGCGCAAGGTGTTCGAGAACATCATCGTAGAGGA
>CAMGAL010000047.1 GCA_946007445.1 uncultured Mediterranea sp. | reverse complement strand
ACTCCACGGTACCACGCAGGCGATGCTTGAAGAGGGCGAAGTCCACACCGATGTTGGTGCTGTAGCTGGTCTCCCACGACAGCTTGTCATTGCCGATGGAGACGATGGCGCCACCGGGGTTGCCCATATACTTGCCCGTATAGTTGATGAGGCTCATGTAGCCGTAGTTGCTGGAGGGCAGGGTGCCGTTCACACCATAGGAGAGGCGCAGGCGCAGGCTGTTGAGCCACGACACATTCTTCAGGAAGTTCTCCTTGGTGAGGTTCCAGGCGCCGGCCACTGACCAGAAGTCGCCCCAGCGCTCATCCTTGCTGAGGCGCGACGAGCGGGCGAGGCGGTAGGAGGAGGAGTAGACTTACTGCTTGTTGTAGTTGTAGTCTAGGTTGGTGAGGTTTGAGACCATGGAGTGTCCCCACGAGTAGCCGGCGGCGGTCTGTGTGCCGGCGGTCGATACGGTGTGCAGGGTGCTGACGGGCAGGTTGGTACCCGTGGCACGCAGGTAGTCGGCCTTGTTCTTCTCGGCCTCGAAGCCGGCCATTACGCCCAGGTTGTGGTTGCCCAGGGTGGTGTTGTAGGTAGCGGTGGTCGAGGAGACCATCTTCTCATACACCGTGCGATACTCTGTGACGTTGCCGTTGTCGGCCGAGCCGTAGAAGTGGTTGGCGCTGTAGTAGATGTGGTCCTTCACGGCCGTGTGGTCGTAGGAGTAGATGGAGCGTACGTCCAGTCCGGGCAGCAGGTGCAGCGTCACCGTCTCGGCGGCGGTCAGCTTCTGGTTGGTCGAGCTGTTCTCCCACTCCTTGTCATAATAGAGACCGTTGTAGGCATAGCTGCCGTAGCGGGCTGTCCAGGGTTCGCCGGTCTTGTAGTTAGTGGGCCAGTAGAGCCCCCACAGCAGGTTGCGCGTCTGCATGAAGTAGTTGGCACCCGTGCTGCGCGTGTCGTTGTAGCCGCTCTTCTTGGTGCGAGCCAGGCTGGCGTTGGTGGTCAGTTCCATCCACTTGCCCACCTTCTGCGTCAGGTTGAGGCGTCCGGCCACGCGGTTGAAGCTGTTCATCTTCAGTCGGCCTTCGTCTTTGGTGTAGGAGAGGGAGGTGTAGTAGTTGGTGTTTTCCGAGGCACCGCTCACGTTCATGTCGTAGGTCTGGTACATGGCTGTGCGGAAGTAGGCTTTGTCCCAGTCGTAGTACTTGCCGCCACGACCCGAGTTGTCATATTCGCCGATGATGACGTTCTCGCGGGCGCCGGTGCCGTTGGTGCTGAACTGGTAGCCGTGCTTGTTGAACTTGCTGTTCAGCTGCTTCAGGGCGTAGGCGTTGGCCTTCTCGTCGCTCTCGCCCTTGCCCGAGGTGCGGTAGTCGTGGAACACGGTGTAGAGCATGTTCACGTTGTCCTGCACGCTGGCGGCCTCGTAGTTGTCCGTGGCCCAGCAGGGCGTGAAGCCCACTTCGGCCTTCAGGCTCACCACGGGCTTGCCTATCTTACCCTTCTTGGTGGTAATCAGGATGACGCCGTTGGCCGCGCGCGAGCCGTAGAGTGAGGAGGCGGCAGCGTCCTTCAGTACCGAGATGGACTCGATGTCTTCGGGGTTGAGCGTGTTCATCACGTTGTTGGTCGAGTAGATCTCGCCGCTCATCTGGCCGGTGTTGCCCGAGGAGACGGGCACGCCGTCGATGACGTAGAGCGGCTCGTTGCCGGCATTCATGGAGCCGATACCGCGGATGCGGATGGCGGGTGCCGAACCGGCCTGGCCTGAGTTGTTGGTCAGCTGCAAGCCGGCCACCTTACCGTTCAAGGCATTCTCGAAAGTGGTGGTGGGTATATCCTTCAAGGCGTCGCTCTTCACCAGCGAGGCCGAGCCGGCGTAGCTGCTCTTCTTGGCGGTGCCATAGGCCACGACCATCACTTCGTCGAGCACTTCGGTGTCGGTCGTCAGGATGATCTTCATCTCCGGCTTGATAGCCGCTTCTACGGTGTTCATGCCTACATACGACACGACCACTGTCTTGGCCGATGCGGGTACTTGCTGAATGACGAATCGTCCTTCAATGTTGGTCACTGCACCCAGTGTGGTGCCTTTCACTAAGACCGATGCACCGATGACCGGTTCCATATTGTCGTCGGCCAATACGGTACCTGTCACAGTCTTGGTCTGAGCCACTGCTCCCACGCCCACCATCAGGCAAGCGACGAGCCATAGAAATAACCTCTGTTTCATAGCTTTTACCATCTAAAATTGTTTAATGCAAACATTCATTAACTTTGTTTAGGCCGCAAATATAGGAACTAATTTTCTATTTGCTGCTGTTTTCGCGGAAAAAGTTTCGTTTTGAACATATTTTCCCCTTTTCAACGCAAAAATGAATATTCTAATTGGCGGGGAGGCTGACATTCGTTATCGTTTTCGGGGTTGTAGACAGCCTGCGCTCTCCTCCATCCGCACTCACGGGTGAGGATATACTGACGCCTTACCCACTCCATACTGACGCCATACTAAGGCTATAGTACCTTCGGTGTGCCTTCGGTGTGAGTTCGGTGTGCCTTCGGTCTGGAACCGAACTTAATCCGAACTTAATCCGAACTCAATCCGAAGGCACCCCGTAGTTGGTATGGAGTTGGTAAGGCTTCGGTAAGGCCTCAAGTATGACTCAAGGAGGTGTCAGTGAGGGGGCTCGGAGGCCCGAAAAAGGTTAAAAAGGCGCAAAAGCCCATGAGTTTCACAGAGAAGGTGTATTTTTGTGCCATGTTACTGAAACAACTACATAGACTGACAAACAAGTGGAGCGTGGCCTTGGCCCTGCTCGTGGCCCTCTACTCCTGCGCCAGCATCGGACGCCTGGAGGGAGGAGACATCGACGAAGACCCGCCCGTCTTCCTGGGCGGTACCCCGCAGCCGGGAGCCTTGCACTACAAGAAAGACCGCATCTCCATCCTCTTCGACGAGTTCGTCAAGTTGGAGAAGCCCAACGAGAAGATTGTCATTTCGCCTCCCCAGGTGCAGCAGCCCGAGGTGAAGTCCACCGGCAAGAAGGTGGTGGTCACCCTGAAGGACACGCTGAAGAGCCAGACCACCTACACCATCGACTTTGGCGACGCCATACAGGACAACAACGAGGGCAATCCGCTGGAGAACTTCATCTACACCTTTTCTACTGGTGACCGGCTGGACACGATGGAGGTATCGGGCACGGTGCTCAATGCCGCTGACCTGGAGCCGGTGAAGGGGATGCTCGTAGGCCTCCATGCCAATCTGGCCGACTCGGCCTTCACCACCCTGCCTTTCGACCGCGTGGGACGCACCGACAGCCGCGGGCGCTTCTCCATCCGGGGCATCGCGCCCGGCAGCTACCGTCTCTACGGACTCAACGACGCCGACCAGAACTACTTCTACAGCCAGCCCTCCGAGCTGCTGGCCTTCCGCGACTCGCTGGTCATTCCCCACAGCGAGCCCCGCACCCGTCGCGACACCCTCTGGATAGACTCGCTGACGGTGGACACCATCTATGACGTGGCCTATACCCACTACCTGCCCGACGACCTGCTGCTGCGCAGCTTCAAGGAGAAGGTGCTCACCCAGCGGTTGGCCAAGAGCGAACGCCTCACCACCTAGACGTTCTCTCGCTACATCACTGCCCCGGCCGACACGCTGCCCCTGCTGCGCGGACTCAACTTCGACGAGAAGGATGCCCTGGAGGTGGAGGCCCTGACGGGACGCAACGACACCTTGCTCTACTGGGTGAAGGACACCCTGCTGCACCGGCAGGACACCCTGCGCATCAGCCTGCAATACCTCTACACCGACTCGCTGAAGCAGCTGGTGCCCCGCACCGACACGCTCAACCTGGTGGCCAAGACTACCTGGGCCAAGCTGGAGAAGCAGCGACAGGAGGAGGCCGAGCGCAAGGCCAAGGAGCGCGAAAAGGAACTGAAGAAGAAGCGGCGCGACGGCGACACCCTGGCCCTGGCTGAAGCCGAGAAACCCGAGCCGGTGAAGTACCTCGACGTGGAGGTCTATGCCCCCGGCACACTGGATATCTACGACTGCGTGACGCTCACCTTCAAGGAGCCCCTGGCCGCCGCCCATACCGACAGCACCATCCACGTGCGCCACAAGGTGGACTCCCTCTGGACGGACATCCCCCACTACCTGACGCGCGACTCCATCGACCGCAAGGTGTTCAACATCGCCGCCGACTGGGAGCCCGACCAGAGCTATGAGGTGACGGTGGACTCCCTGGCCTTCGAGGGCATCTTCGGCCTGCGGAGCGACAAGATCAAGAAGGAGTTCAAGGTGAAGAAGCTGGAGGAGTACGGCCAGATCTTCTTCAACGTCACCGGGGTGGACGGCCCCTGCTTCGTGCAGCTGCTCGATGGCTCGGACAAGGTGCTGCGCACCGTGCCCCTCAACGAGGGTAAGGCCGACTTCTACTTCCTCAATCCCGGCAAGTATGGCGCCCGGTTGGTGAAGGACGGCAACCGCAATGGCGAGTGGGACACAGGCAGCTACGCCGACAAACGACAACCCGAGGAGGTATACTACTACTGGCAGGTGCTGGAGCTGAAGGCCAACTTCGACCTGACGCAAGACTGGGACGTGACCGACCGTCCGCTCGATCGCCAGAAACCCAATGAACTGAAAAAACAGAAACCCGATGAAGATAAAAAGAAGAACAATCAGTCGTCTGCCGGCCGTCGCCGTTAAGGGCGTGTGCGGCGCACTGATGGCACTGTTTCTGGCTGTGGGCCAGGTGCAGGGACAATGCACCGCCCGCAACGATGCCTTCCAGTCGGGCGAACAGGTGATGTACGACCTCTATTTCAACTGGAAGTTCATCTGGAAGCGCGTGGGCTTGGCCAGCCTCACCACCTTCCGCACCACCTACGACCAGCAGCCGGCCTATCGCTTCAACCTGCTCTCGGTGGGCAGCAAGAAGACCGACTTCTTCTTCAAGATGCGCGACACGCTGACCTGCTACGTCAGCGAGCGCCTGGAGCCGCTCTACTTCAAGAAGGCTGCCGAAGAGGGCAGCCGGCATACGGTGGACGAAGCCTGGTTCAGCTACCGCGACGGAGTGTCACACGTGAAACAGCGCCGCACCTGGCGTAGCAGCGACCGCCCCGTGCAAGAGATGGAGTATGAGGACAGCCGCTGCATCTTCGACATGCTGAGCATCCTGGCGCAGGCCCGCTCGTACGACCCCCGCGACTACAAGGTGGGACACCGCATCAATTTCCCCATGGCCACCGGCCGCAAGGTGGAGGAACAGACCCTCATCTACCGCGGCAAGAAGGAGATTGAGGCCAGCAACGACACCATCTACCGCTGCCTCATCTTCTCCTTTGTGGAGTACGACAAGAAGGGCAAGGAGCAAGAGGTCATCACCTTCTACGTGTCCGACGACCGCAACCACCTCCCCATCCGCCTCGACATGTTCCTGCACTTCGGCTCGGCCAAGGCATTCCTCAAGAGCGTGCGGGGCAACCGCTATCCGCTGACGTCGGTGGTGACCAAGTGAGGGAAGCAAAAACCGCCTCCACCCGGTGCGGGGAGAGGCGGCAAGGTATAAATAAACCGTAAAGCTACGGTGCTGATTGCAAGAGACAGCACAAAAGTACGACCTTTTTCTGAAACAAAAGCGAGAAATCCCTAAAAAAGTGGTGTCAACTTCAGAAAAAGGTCGTACTTTTGCAGCAGATATGAACAATCACTCATCAAAACATCAAATAAAAAGACTCATTCGATGAATTTTGTAGAAGAACTCAGATGGCGCGGTATGCTGCACGACATGATGCCGGGCACCGAAGAACTGCTCACCAAAGAAATGGTTACAGCCTACTTAGGCATTGACCCTACAGCCGACTCTCTGCACATAGGCCACCTCTGTGGCGTGATGATACTCCGTCACCTGCAACGCTGCGGACACAAACCCCTGGCCCTCGTGGGCGGTGCCACAGGCATGATTGGCGACCCCTCGGGCAAGTCGCAGGAGCGCAACTTGCTGGACGAGGAGACCCTGCGCCACAACGTGCAGTGCATCCAGAAGCAACTCTCCAAGTTCCTGGACTTCGAGAGCGACGCACCCAACAAGGCCGAGCTGGTGAACAACTACGACTGGATGAAGGACTTCACCTTCCTCGACTTCGCCCGCACCGTGGGCAAGCACATCACCGTGAACTACATGATGGCCAAAGACTCCGTGCAGAAGCGGCTCAACGGCGAGGCCCGCGACGGTCTGTCGTTCACCGAGTTCACCTACCAGCTGCTGCAGGGCTATGACTTCCTCCACCTCTACGAGACGAAGAACTGCAAACTGCAGGTGGGTGGTAGCGACCAGTGGGGCAACATCACCACCGGTGCCGAGCTGATACGCCGTACCAACGGTGGCGAGGTGTATGCCTTGACCTGCCCCCTCATCACGAAGGCTGACGGAGGCAAGTTCGGCAAGACCGAGAGCGGCAACGTATGGCTCGACCCCCGCTACACGTCGCCCTACAAGTTCTACCAGTTCTGGCTCAACGTCAGCGACGCCGATGCAGCCCGCTACATCAAGATATTCACCGCCCTGCCTCAAGAGGAGGTCAACGCCCTCATTGCCGAGCACGAACAGGCTCCCCATCTGCGAGTGCTGCAGAAGCGCCTGGCCAAGGAGGTGACCATCATGGTGCACAGCGAGGCCGACGACCACGCTGCCGGCGCGGCCTCCGGCATCCTCTTCGGCAATGCCACCGGCGAGGCTCTGCGCAAGCTGGACGAGCAGACGCTGCTGGCTGTCTTCGAGGGTGTGCCGCAGTTCGAAATCAGCCGCGAGGCACTGACCGAGGGTGTCAAGGCCGTAGATCTCTTTGTGGAGCAGGCCGCCATCTTCCCCTCCAAGGGCGAGATGCGCAAGCTGACCCAGGGTGGCGGCGTGTCGCTCAACAAGGAGAAACTTGCTGCTTTCGATCAGCTCATCACGGCTGCCGACCTGCTGGACGACAAGTATCTGCTCGTGCAGCGTGGCAAGAAGAACTACTACCTGGTGATTGCCAAGTGAGAAATTTTTAGCAAAAAAGAGGTAAATGCTTGCATATTTCCCTGCAAGCATCTATCTTTGCACCGCTTTTCGAAAGAAAGCACCGAAGTTTGGACTATGGTGTAATGGTAGCACAACAGGTTTTGGTTCTGTTTGTCCAGGTTCGAATCCTGGTAGTCCAACTTTCCATCCCCTTCCGCTTTTTGAGCCTTGATTCTTTCCCTTTCCGGGGCGAATCAAGGTTTTTTTATGCTTTTTGCACAAAAACACTGGAATATTGCACGATTTTTATGTGCCAACTTCATTTTCTTTTCTTACTTTTGCATCATAAACCTACAAAAACACGTGAATATGAATCAGTATTTGAATTTCTCTCTGGAAGGTAAGGTAGCTCTCGTTACAGGTGCTTCTTATGGTATCGGTTTCGCCATTGCATCGGCTTTTGCCGAGCAGGGTGCCAAAATTTGCTTCAACGACATCAATCAGGAACTGGTAGACAAAGGTTTGGCTGCTTATAAGGAAAAGGGCATTGAGGCTCACGGCTATGTATGCGATGTGACCAACGAACCCGCCGTACAGGCCATGGTTGCCACGATTGAGAAGGAAGTGGGCACCATCGATATCCTGGTGAACAACGCCGGTATCATCCGCCGCATCCCGATGCACGAAATGGAGGCTGCCGACTTCCGTCGCGTTATCGACATCGACCTCAACGCTCCGTTCATCGTTTCCAAGGCTGTATTGCCTGCCATGATGAAGAAGGGCCATGGTAAGATCATCAACATCTGCTCCATGATGTCTGAGCTGGGTCGTGAGACGGTATCGGCTTACGCAGCTGCCAAGGGTGGCTTGAAGATGCTGACCCGCAACATCTGCTCCGAATATGGTGAATACAACATCCAGTGTAACGGCATCGGCCCGGGCTACATCGCTACGCCGCAGACCGCTCCGCTGCGCGAACGCCAGCCGGATGGCAGCCGTCACCCCTTCGACAGCTTCATCTGCGCCAAGACTCCCGCCGGCCGCTGGCTCGACCCGCAGGAACTCACCGGCCCCGCCGTGTTCCTGGCATCGGAGGCTTCCAACGCCGTCAACGGTCACATCCTCTATGTAGATGGCGGTATCCTGGCATACATCGGCAAGCAGCCTAAATAACACGGACGTTTGACCCTAAATGAATACGACGAATATGGATGCTGTAGAAACCGTATTGGCCAAGATGAAAGAGCTGGGCAAGCCCGTCAACGCTACCCTGCTGGCTACCGAGACCGGACTCGACAAGAAAGAGGTGGACAAGGCCATGAAAGCGCTGAAAGAGCAAGGCCGCATCGTCTCGCCGAAACGCTGCTACTGGGCTCCCGCTGAATAATAGAGGAAGCCACAAAGTGGATTTTCATAGGATAGAGGGTGTGCAAGGGCACACCCTCTGTTGCTATAGGCTGTATGGTCATACATAAGGAATTCAAAAAGAATTAGTGATGAGAATAGCAAAACGAATTGGGTCGGCCTTGGCTGCCATCTGCCTGGCCACCGCTGCGCTGTGGGCGCAGTCAGAGAGAGAGTATGTCATTGTGGTACACGGTGGAGCCGGTGCCATGCGTAGCCTGGAGCAGCATCCCGAACAGGCAGCCCACTATTATGCCGCCCTCGATTCGGCTCTGCACATCGGGGCCGCCCTGCTGGAGCGGGGCAGCAAGGGAGAGGAAGCCGTCATCGCCGTGCTGCGCTACTTTGAGTCGAATCCCCTGTTCAATGCCGGTGTAGGAGCCACTTGCACGGCCGCCGGTACCTTCGAGCTGGATGCCTCCATCATGCGCGGAGAAGACCTCTCGGCAGGAGCCGTGGCCGGTGTGAAGCATGTGAAGCATCCCATCGAAGCTGCCTATCGCGTCATGACCCGGTCGGCGCACGTCATGATGGCCGGCGAGGGCGCCGAGCAGTTTGCCCGCGAGCAGGCGTTGGAGATGGTGGACGACAACCTCTACTTTGCTACGCCCAAGACCCTCCAGTGGGTGGAGCAGCTGAAGCAGGAGAGCAAGAAGAACGGTACGACGGGTTGCGTGGTGCTCGACAAGCAGGGCAACCTGACAGCCGGCACCACCACGGGAGGTATGTTCAAGAAGAAGTGGGGACGTGTGGGCGACTCGCCCGTCATCGGTGCCGGCACCTATGCCGACAATGCCAGCTGTGCCGTCTCCTGCACGGGGCATGGGGAGTACTTCATCCGTCATGCCGTGGCCTACAACCTCTGTGCCCGGTACAAGTACCTGAAGGAACCGGTGGCCGATGCCGCCCGTCATATCTTGCATGAAGAGCTGAATGCCGAAGCCGGCAACGGCGGCCTGATTGCTGTGGACCGTGAGGGAAATATCGCCATGGACTTCAACAGCGGTGGAATGTTCCGTGGCTATCTCTACAAAGAGCGCGCTACTGGCCACGTCTGTGGCGAGGTGGGCATCGGACAGAAGCTGGTGCCGGTGAGCAACCACCCGTAGGCTCAGATTTCGTTGCGGTACTGCAAGGGCGACATGCCGGTGTGTTTCTTGAAGTAGCGGCCGAAGAAGGACTGGTCGGCAAACTTCATGCTGTTGGATATCTCCTGGATGTTGTTTTTGGTATGACACCTCACGAGGTGGCTCGTGGAACGCTTTCCGAGTGGCACCATCCTTCCACGTTGGGAGTGGGGGTACCTTTGCAGCTGCTCTCCCGTCGTCCGGATGTGCGTATGGCCGAGCAGGCATTGGCTGCTGCCTATTATGCCACCGCTGCTTCGCGGTCAGCCTTTTATCCGGCTGTGACACTGAGCGGCAGTGTGGGGTGGACCAATGCAGCCGGCAGTCAGATTGTCAATCCGGGCAAGATGCTGGCTACAGCCGTCGCATCGCTGACGCAACCGATATTCCAGCGGGGAGCGTTGCTGGCGCGCCATAAGATAGCTCGCGCACAGCAGGAGGAGAGCGCCTTGGCGTTCCGCCAGACCCTGTTGACGGCAGGTGCGGAGGTCAACGAAGCTTTGGTACAGGTACAGACGGCTACCGACAAGCTGCAACATGCCGATGCACAGGTGGCCTCTCTGCAACGTGCTTACGAGAGTACCCGATGGCTGATGCAACATGGCAACACCACCTACCTGGAAGTATTGACGGCCCGGCAGAGTTTGCTTTCGGCCCAACTCTCTCAAGTGGCTACGCAGACGGCCCGTATTCAGGGTGTGATTGCACTCTATCAGGCACTGGGTGGGGAATAGATGGGGCTCAGTAAGTATCTATAAGAGGGTGTATCAAAATTAGGTACGCCCTCTTTTCATAATATGCTGTAGAGAATGA
>CAMGAL010000046.1 GCA_946007445.1 uncultured Mediterranea sp. | reverse complement strand
CTCGCTGGCCGCGGGGAAGCCGCAGTTGGGTCTGTTGACGGAGAAGGCAGCGGGCGGCGCCCCGGCAGGGCCGTGGAGGGTGCAGGAGGGGGGTTCCTTCCAAGCCTCTACGCTGTTGCGGCTGATGCCAATGGGAATATCACCCTTGAGCACCACACCGTGGGCACGAGCATGGCGCGAAGCGGCCAGCAACTGCCGATGGAGGTTAAACTGGATGTAGTAGTAGATGGCGATGTGGGGATAGTCGGCCGAAGTAGGTTGGCAAAGGGCCTCTATCTCTCGGGCATTGTCGATACTGTCGCGGGGCCACTCGCGGAAATTGGGCGTATGATAGGCATCGCGCAGGTAGCTGAAGACGGCATAGGGTTGCAGCCACTCGCTATTGGCTTCGTAGAAGTGGCGGAACTCTTCGGAAGCCAGCACGGCCTCACCCTCTTGCTTGAAGATGAGGCGGAAGTAGTCCCACTTGGCTTGATTGACGGCCTCGTAATCCACCTGCGGCAGGGCATTCAGCTCGGCCTGGCGCTGCTCGAACTCCTCCATCTTCTTGGTCTCCTTCAGCCGGCCCAATTGACGAATGTCGGTGTACATGGGGTGGAAGGCGTAGATGGAGATGGAGTTGTAGGGATAGGAGTCGGTCCAAGTATGGGTCATGGTGGTGTCGTTGATGGGCAGAATCTGCACCACCTTCTGACGGGTAGCGACGGCCCAGTCAATCATCTGCTTGAGGTCGCCGAAGTCGCCCACGCCGAAACTGCCCTCGGACCGGAGGGAGAAGACGGGAACGGCCACACCAGCTCCCTTCCACTGCGGCAAGGAGAAGTAGACATAGCGGTCGCCAATACAGAGCGTCTCCTGTTCACCCAGTTGCGGGTCGGCCAGGTAGCGGTTGGGGTTATTCTCCCACGCCACGGCACGTTTCTCCTTCTTGTTATAGAGGATGAACTTGTATTCCAAGGGAAACTCCAGCCGGTCGGCATCCAGTTCGACCTGCCATTCGGGGAAAGCGGCATCGCTCATCAGCAGGGCCTGGTCGGCATTCCACGAGCCCAAATACGGCTGGTTGCCGCAGATGCCCAAGCAATGGTCGGCGTCGATGCAGGGAGCATACGCCTTGATGAGGATGCCACGGGCATGGCTCTTGGGGGCTGACGAACGGTGGTTGTGAGCCAGCAAAGACTCGGTGAAGGCCGAGGTATAGTAGTATTGCTGCTCAGGAATCTCCTTCCAGAGGTCCACGATGCAATAAACCTTCTGCGACTCACCGTTGAGGTAAAGCGT
Organism: uncultured Mediterranea sp.; assembly: GCA_946007445.1. GTDB lineage: Bacteria > Bacteroidota > Bacteroidia > Bacteroidales > Bacteroidaceae > Bacteroides. The sequence goes on along the minus strand of CAMGAL010000046.1, from coordinate 9,078 downwards.
GCGGGGCACCCCATCCCATTCGGTACGGATGGGAAAGCCTGCCCGATAAATCTGGTAGGTGTAATGCAAATAGCCTGCTTCGGGAGCTGCCACCTCCAGCTCGGCACTCCAATGGATGCCGTCGACGGTATGCAACGGAGCGGCCTGGCCGATCTGTCCGTCGCCTAACTCCGGGCAGGAACCTGCCACTCGAACTTCCTCACCCCAGTTGGTGCGGTACTCAATGTTGAATATCAGTGTCATGATATATTAGTTTAAGAATTAGCAATAGCTGTATTGGTCATGCAAGTATACGAAAACTTGTCGAGACCCATACAGCTATTGCCCGTTTTGTCCGTCTAAATCTTATGCAAACGTTTGTGAGACTGATAGGATGAGGCGGAATTATCCGCAACGGGAGGCTCCACAGGTGGTGCAGATGAGGCAACCTTCCTGATAGACCAGCGTCTCATTGCCGCAATTCGGACATTTTTTCCCCTTGGCTTCGGTGCCATCGGTGACGTACTTCTTCAGGGCACGCTCTACGCCGTTCTTCCAGGTATTGATGCTCTCGCTATCCAGTTCCAGCTGACCTACCAGTTTGATAACCTGCTCGATGGGCATCCGATAGCGAAGCACGCCGGAGATAAGCTTGGCATAGTTCCAATACTCTTTGTTAAACTTTTCCGAAAGTCCCTCGATGGTCACCTTATAGCCCCTTTTGTTCTCGAACTGGAAGTCGTAGCGCTTCACACCATTCTCATCCGTGTTCTTGATGATGTGACCGAAGGTGACATTCTTGGGCAATACGATGCCCTCCTCATCGTCCAGCACACCGGTGAAGATTTCGTAGGGGTGTCCGTCCAGCAAACCCACAAAGGCCACCCACTTCTCCTTGTTGTTCTGGAAGCGCACCACATCGGCATTGAGCACTTTGGGACGTACTTCCACCACCGTAGGCGGCTTGCAGGGGGGCAGGCTCTCCGACTTCTTGTCGTTCTTGGTGGAGATGAGCACGCCGGAGCGCGAACCATCGCGGTAGACGGTACAGCCCTTGCAGCCCGATTGCCAGGCTTCGATATAGAGGCGGTTCACCAGCTCCTCATCGACGTTGTTGGGCAGGTTGATGGTGACACTGATGGAGTGGTCCACCCACTTCTGGATGCGACCCTGCATCTTCACCTTCATCAGCCAATCCACATCGTTGGAAGTAGCCTTGAAATAGGGCGACTTGGCCACCAAGGCGTCTATCTCGTCCTGCGTGTAACGCTTGGCAGGGTTGTAGCCGTTGGCCTCCATCCAAGTGACGAACTTGGGATGGAACACGATATACTCCTCGAAGGCATCGCCCGTCTCGTCAACGAAGTCCACCCGCACATTGGTGTCATTGGGGTTCACCTTACGACGACGCTTGTAGACTGGCAGGAAGACAGGCTCAATGCCTGAAGTAGTCTGGGTCATCAGGCTGGTTGTGCCGGTGGGAGCGATGGTCAGACAAGCGATGTTGCGGCGGCCATACCGAACCATCTCCTCGTAGAGAGCAGGGTCGGCTTCGCGCAGACGGTTGATGAAGGGATTGTTCAGCTCACGCTTGCTGTCGTAGATGGCAAAGGCTCCACGCTCTTTGGCCATCTGCACCGACGAACGGTAGGCACTGAGGGCCACTTCCTTATGCACTTGCTCAGAGAAGGCAGTAGCCTCTTCGGTGCCATAGCGCAGGCCGAGTGCTGCCAGCATGTCGCCTTCGGCTGTAATACCCACACCCGTGCGACGACCCTGTCCGCTCTTCTTATAGATCTTGTCCCAAAGGTCATGCTCAGTCTGCTTCACTTCGACGTTCTCAGGGTCGGAAGCGATTTTTTCCTTGATGCGTTCTATCTTCTCCAGCTCCAAGTCGATGATGTCGTCCATGATGCGTTGCGCCAGGGAGACGTGTTGGCGGAAGAGGTCGAAGTCGAAGTATGCATCTTCCTTGAAAGGATTCACCACATAGGAATAGAGGTTGATGGCCAGCAGGCGGCAGGAGTCATAGGGACAGAGAGGGATTTCACCGCAAGGATTGGTCGAGACGGTGCGGTATCCCAAGTCAGCATAACAATCGGGCACCGACTCACGCAGAATGGTGTCCCAGAACAAGACACCCGGCTCGGCCGACTTCCACGCGTTGTGCACAATCTTTTTCCACAAAGCAGTAGCATCAATCTCCTTCTTGACAATCGGATGCTCTGCGTTGATGGGATATTGCTGGATGTAAGGGGTCTGGTTGATGGCAGCTTGCATGAACTCGTCGTCGAGCTTGACCGAAACGTTGGCACCCGTCACCTTCCCTTCCGTCATCTTGGCATCTATGAATGCCTCGGCATCAGGATGCTTAATGGAGACACTGAGCATGAGGGCACCACGACGGCCATCCTGCGCCACCTCGCGCGTAGAATTGGAATAGCGCTCCATGAAGGGCACCAATCCGGTAGAGGTCAACGCAGAGTTGTTGACAGGAGAGCGCTTCGGACGGATGTGCGCCAGGTCATGGCCCACACCACCGCGGCGCTTCATGAGCTGCACCTGCTCCTCATCCACCTTGAAAATGGCGCCATATGAGTCCGCCTGGCCATCTACGCCAATGACGAAGCAGTTGGAGAGAGAAGCCACCTGGTAGTCGTTGCCGATACCCGTCATCGGGCTTCCTTGGGGCACGATGTACTTGAAATGGTCAAGCAAGTCGAAGAGTGCTTGCGCAGAGAGAGGGTTGGGGTATTTGGCCTCGATGCGAGCCACTTCATTGGCAATGCGCCAATGCATGTCTTCGGGAGATTTTTCATAAATCTTACCAAATGAGTCTTTCACGGCGTATTTGTTCACCCAAACACGCGCGGCTAATTCATCGCCTTGAAAATAGCGTAGAGAGGCTTCAAAGGCTTCTTCGTAGGAGTAGTTTCTGGGTTCCACGGATGCGGTTTTTATTTTAATTAGACTTCGATTTTGAGCATTGTATAATAGTAGAAGTATTGCTCATGAACAAAAGCGCTGCAAAGCTATGAATGTTTTTCGAAATAGCAAAATATATCAGAAGAAAATTTTATTAGAATACAAAGTTTTCCATTTCCAAAACCATCTATGCTGTATATCAACAATTTACAATTTCCATTCTAACAAAAAGTTATCCAAAACGGGAATTTATATATATTTGATAAGCCGAAAGGTTAGACGGAGGATGCTATGATAGCAGGAATTAACACCTTGTCGGCATGGTGGTTCTGAATCTTTTCTTATCTTTGCAAAAAACAAATAGAATATGAATAGTATGAAGAACAGGCGGAGCATCCGCCAATACCAACCGAAGGAGATTTCACCCGAGTTGCTAAACGAATTACTGGAAACGGCCTGCAGGGCCTCTACCGTAGGAAATATGCAAACATATAGCGTGGTGGTAACGCGCGATGCCGAGCGTAAGCGCCGTCTGTCACCGGCCCATTTCGGCCAGCCGATGGTGGAGGAAGCTCCCGTTGTTCTGACCTTCTGCATTGATGTGCGCCGCTTCAGCCAGTGGTGCGAGTGCCGTCAAGCAGAACCGGGCTACGACAACTTGGAGTGGTTTGTCACAGGTGCCGTGGATGCCCTGCTGATGGCTCAGACCTTTTGCGTGGCTGCCGAAGAGAAGGGGTTGGGCATCTGCTACCTAGGCACGACAACCTACAACCCCGACCTGATTGCGGAAGCGCTGGAACTGCCCCGCCTGGTTTTCCCCATCACCACCGTCACTGTGGGCTGGCCGGCCGAAGAGCCCGAACAGACGGACCGCCTGCCGCTGGCAGCCATTGTGCATGCAGAGGTTTACCACGACTATTCGCCGATGGATATCGACCGGCTGAATGCCTACAAGGAGTCCCTACCCGCCAATCTTCAGTTCATCAAGGAGAACGGGAAGCAGACTTTGGCTCAAGTGTTTACGGATGTTCGCTACACGAAAGAGGCCAACGAAACTATGTCAAAGAAACTTTGGGAGGTGATGAAACGGCAAGGATTTATCCGATAGGCTTCCGCTTCCGGCTACCATAGGGTGAGTTATCGCTTCAGTTCGGTTTGTAGTTCGTCTATTTCCGAACTGAAGTTTTTGTTTACAGACATCTGCTCTTTGATGGTCTTGCAAGCATGAACCACCGTAGCATGATCCTTGTTGCCTATCATCACACCAATCTTTGCGGCAGAGAGTTCCGTATTCTTCTTGGCCAGATACATCGACACCTGACGGGCCAATACGACATCACGCTTGCGCGTCTTGGTGTAGATGGCATTGGTAGCCACCCCATAGTGCTTGCACACCAAGTCGACAATATCGTTGACGCTAATCTCTTTCTTCTCACAATTCACGACCTTACGGACCACGCGTTCTGCCAATTCGAGTGTAATGCTCTTGTTGTAGACCGTGGAGTGCGCCATAATAGAGATGACGATGCCCTCCAAATCGCGCACGCTATCACCCACATTTTCAGCAATGAAGTCTATCACTTCGGCAGGGAACTTCAATCCGTCGCGCTTGATTTTGTTCCGCAAGATATCTTTGCGCAAGTCGAGTGTAGGCTTCTCCAGCTCGGCCACCATGCCCCACTTGAAGCGGGTGATGAGTCGCTCCTCCATGCCCTGCAACTGGGCCGGTGTACGGTCGGAGGTCAATATCAGCTGCTTGCCGTTCTGATGGAGATGGTTGAAGATGTGGAAGAAGGTGTTCTGCGTCTTCGTTGCACCGGCAAACTCCTGAATATCATCCATTATGAGTACATCGATGGTCTGATAGAACTTGATGAAATCATTGGTGGTATTGTTGCGCACCGAGTCGGTGTATTGCACTTGGAAGAGATGCGCAGACACGTAGAGGACTCTTTTTTGGGGATAGAGTTCCTTAATTTTGGTACCGATGGCATTGACCAGATGGGTCTTTCCAACTCCCGACGCTCCATAGACGAAGAGGGGATTGAAGACCGTCTTGGCCGGGTCTTGAGCCACTGCTTCGGCCACACTACGCGACAGCTTGTTGCTGATGCCTTCGATGAAGGTATCAAAATTGTAGTTGGGTATCAGATGCGGATCCAGTTCTACGACCGGAGTCTGAGGTATCTGCTTGGTCTGTACAGGCTTGGCCGGAGTAGGTGGAACATGAGGCGTAGAAGGTATGTTCACGCTGGCTTTCGGACGATTGACCACCGTCACGTCGTACATCAACTTGGTGCCCTGACCAAAGACCTTGAAGATGGCCTGGCGAATCAGGTCAATGTACTTCTCCTCAAGATACTCGTAAAAGAACTGGCTGTTGACCTGCACAGTGAGAGTGTTGTCCTCGTACTTTTTGGGCACGATGGGCAAAAACCAGGTCTTGAACGCCTGTTCCGGAACATTATCTCGTATAATGTCGAGGCAGCGGTTCCAAAGGTCAATATGGCGGTTGTCGCTCATGGAGTTTCAGATACTATTTGTTCGTTATGCAATACTTCTACTCCTGCAAAGTTGGCACTCTTATTCGAGAAAAACAAATGCTTTTTTTCTTGCGTTTTATGGTTATTCAATAAGAGATTAGATTTCAGCCGCTTAGAAATCCGCCCGAAAAACGTCATTGTTTCATCCCGTTTGCATATTTATAAGTCGCTGAAAGCAAGATATTTATTCAGATTACGCCTTTCACATGGGTAAGTGTGTCCTTACGTTCTGGTCACTTTCTGATGCCTTTTGGTGCCACAATACAAGCGTTTGCGCGTCTTCGCCCAAAATCCCTATTTGGAATCACTCTAAATAAAGGCTTTCTCTATTGAGCCTTATCTTTCTTTCCGAACAGCGAGAAGTGCACATAGCGCTTGGGGTGGTTCTTCAAGTCCTCCAACAAGGCAGCGGCATTGGCGGAAGTGGCGCTAAGGTTGTTATACAGCGAGGGGTCGTTCAGTAGCAAGCCCACGGTATTGTCCGTGCGTCCCAACTGATCGGTAAGCTGCTTCACATTGGCCAACGTAGCATCCACCTTCTGCATGGCGGCCGCATAATCCACCTGTTTCAAGTTGTTGCTGATCTGGGCGAAGTTGTCACTAATCACACAGAGATTGTTCGTCAGTCGGGGGACCTCATTACCCATGAGGCGCTCCAGCCGCTGGCTGGTATGCGACAAGCTGGCAGTCATCTGCTCCACGTTATGCAGGGTGGAGGGCAGTGCCGGGTCGGCCAGCAGGGTGTTCAGTGAAGTGAGTATCGAGTCGAGCTTGGGTAGCATCTTTTCAATCTGCGGCACCATGCCGGCGGCCTGGTCCATCAGTCCGTTATTGAGCCGGCCGGACAGTGTATCGCCGACTGCCAACCGCTCACGCGGATTGTTGGCCAGCAGGAGAGTCATCTTGACGCCACCCAACATCTCTGTCACCAATTCGGCACTACTGCCTCGAGGTATACGCAGCTCAGGGTTCACCTCAATCTCTGCCACCACTCGTCCGGGGGTGGTATAGTCATAATGGAGGTTGCGCACGATGCCCACGTGAAAGCCATCGGCAAAAACGGGGCTCGACTTGGTCAGTCCATTGACATTCTCAAATTGAACATAGAAATAACTGGTTGGCTTGAACAGATGAATGCCTTTCAAATAGTTGATACCATATACGAGTATGCAGAGGGCAATTATACCGGCAAGGCCGATTTTTACTTCTTTTGTAAGCAATTTCATGGGTCTTTATCTTTTTTGTTTGAGCTTAAATTCTTGAATAGCTTGGTGTATGTCTGTTTTTTCGTCGTTTCGGAAAGCTACGATGAACGCGTCTTTGTAGCGTGAGCTGATGGCCTTGCGGGTGCGCAGCACTTGATAGTAATTGGTCGAAGCTCCGCAGGTATATTTGCAGATACCTCCTTCACGATAGAAAGAGACATCCTTCAGGCCTTGCAGGCGCTTGTCGTTGGCTTTCAAAGGAGTGCGGGAAGTCAGGAACTGGACTTTGAATACCAGTTCGTCCGCTTGTTTTTTCTGTGGGGAGGGCTTGGCCGCCGACGGTTTCTGTTGCTTCTCCGACTTGGGGGCAGAGGTGGCGGGGCCCTGTGCTGCCACCGGTTGGAGAGCCGGCGAAGGCTCTGTACCTGCAGCAGGATGCGCCATGGCCTGCTTCTCGTTCTTGTAGAGGAGGAAAGCGCGGTAGATGCCATTGGCCAACGAGGAGGTTCCCTCCTCGGTATTGAGATATTTCTCCTCTTCCGGACAGGAGATGAAGCCCAGCTCCACCAAGATGCTGGGCATGGCGCAGGCTTTCAGCACCAAGAATCCCGCTTGGTGCACGCCCCGGTCGGGACGTCGGCAGGTCTGCTTGAATTGCTTCTGCACCAAAGAGGCCAGATGCACACTCTGCGACATATACTGGTCTTGCATAAATTCGAAGATGATGTACGATTCCGCCGAGTTAGGATTGAAGCCCGCATAGCGTGTCTGGTGGTCACTATCCTGCAGGATAACGGCATTCTCCCGCTTGGCCACCTCCAGGTTCTCGTCCGACTTGGCCAAACCCAACGTCCACGTAGAGGCTCCCTTGACGGTGCGGTTTTTGCCGACCGAATTGGTATGGATGGAAATAAAGAGGTCTGCCTTGGCATTGTTGGCTATCTCTGCTCGTCGGTCCAAGCGAATAAAAACATCTTTCTTGCGGGTATAGATCACTTTGGTGTCCGGGCAATTCTGTTCGATGAGTCGTCCCAACTTCAAGGCTACATTCAGGTTGATGTTTTTCTCCTTTGAGATACGGCCCAATGCTCCCGGGTCGTGTCCGCCATGTCCCGCATCAATGACCACCACAAACTTCTGACTGTCAGTTTGTGCGCGACCTACATGCGGTATGCCACATGCGAGGCAAACACCTATTATTAATATGTATAGCCTATATAGTTTCATGGGACGGTAATCGGTGCAAAATTAGTGTAAATTCGGATAAAAACGATATTTTCAATGCGCGTTTTTCTCTTTTCAGCTAACTTTGCAGCCAAATTAACGACTCAAACTATCTTATGCTCATCAAATTGCTAAAAAATTGGACCTTGCCCATAGCTATGCTGACGGGTGCATTGGCCTATTATTTCTTTGCACATGTTTCTTGGGTTTCTCCTTTGAAACCTTATGTCCACTCCTTGGTGGCATGGTTGGCTCCCCTGCTAATCTTTGCCCAATTGTTCCTAACCTTTTGCAAAGTGGAGTTTCGCGACCTCCGTCCTCGTCCTTGGCATGGTTGGTTGCTGCTTTTTCAGCTCTTCAGTTTTCTGCTGGTGTCGGCCGTTTTGCTGGTATGTCCGTTACCAGAAATCTATCGCGAAGTATTCGAAGGGGCTTTGGTGTGCCTCATCTGCCCTACGGCAACAGCAGCGGCTGTCATTACGGCCAAGTTGGGAGGTAGTGCCGCCACGCTGACCACGTACACCCTACTCTCCAATCTGTTGGCCGCCATCATGGTGCCCTTGCTATTTCCATTGGTAGAGCCTCACGAAGGGCTCTCTTTCTGGCTGGCATTTCTGAAGATACTCGGCAAGGTCTTTCCTCTGCTCTTGTGTCCCTTTTTCCTGGCCTGCCTTATCAAGTTCTTGCTACCCAAACTTCACGCCCGTTTGCAATCTCTGCACGAAGTGGCTTTCTACCTGTGGGGAGTCGCTTTGGCCATTGTGACGGGACAGACGGTGCGCTCGCTGGTCAATGGCCAAGCGCCGGCATACGTCGAATGGATGATTGCCTTAGCCGGCCTGGCCACGTGTGTACTGCAGTTCGCTTTAGGCAAATCCATCGGCACCCGCTATGGAGAGCGCATCAGTGCCGGCCAGGCGTTGGGACAGAAGAATACGGTCTTGGCCATCTGGATGGCTTACACCTATCTCCAGCCGCTGGCTTCTGTCGGTCCGGGTTCCTACGTGCTGTGGCAGAACATCATCAACTCCTGGCAACTCTGGAAGCAGCGCAAGAGGCAAGATTCCATACCCGTATAGCCTAAAAGAGGTGTACTCCTGCGGGAGCACACCTCTTTTTTTATGATTGGAGATTTCCTTTTCTCGGCTTATTCAGCACGCAGCGTGAAGGTAAATTCACGGGCCTGATAGGGGAGCAAATAC
>CAMGAL010000045.1 GCA_946007445.1 uncultured Mediterranea sp. | reverse complement strand
AATTCACTTCAGAGATTCCAGTTCCATCGAAGCGGCCTCCCATTCGGTCATGGTTTGGTCGAGCTGTTCCTTGAGCTTACGGTGCTTCTCGTAGAGAGCCATGTCGGAGGCACCCTCTGGGGTTGCCATCTGCTCTTCAATGATGGCGATGGCAGCCTCTGTATCGGTGATACTCTGCTCACACTCTGCCACGCGGCGCTCGGCCTTCTTGATGCGCTTATTGAGTTCCTTCTGTTCCTCGTAACTTAGCTTTCCGGCTGAAGGGACATCAGCAGCATTGGCAAGGCTGGAAGGAGTTGCTGAGGCTGTGGTCGAAGAGGCGGAAAGTGAAGGGGTACGCTGCAGTTCGGACAGGGTCTCAAGCTGCTTTTTCTGAAGGAAATCGTAGATACCGCCAAGATGCTCCACCACACGGCCACCGCCAAACTCATAGACCTTGCTAACCAGTCCATCGAGGAAGTCACGGTCGTGGCTTACAACGATGACGGTGCCATCGAAATCACGTATCGCCTCCTTGAGAATATCCTTTGAACGCATATCAAGATGGTTGGTCGGTTCGTCGAGGATAAGGAAGTTGACCGGTTCAAGCAGCAGCTTTATCATGGCCAAACGGGTTCGTTCGCCACCGCTCAGTACCTTGACCTTCTTCTCCGAGGCCTCGCCACCAAACATGAAGGCACCCAGAATGTCGCGTATTTTGAGCCGAATATCCCCCACGGCCACTCGGTCGATGGTGTCGAACACCGTCAGGTTGTCATCGAGCAGCTGCGCCTGATTCTGGGCAAAATATCCAATCTGTACCTGATGGCCCAGGGTAAGCCGACCGGTATAGTCGTTTACCTGACCCATGATACACTTAACCAGAGTGGACTTACCCTCACCATTCTTACCCACAAAGGCCACTTTCTCGCCACGACGAATAGTGAGATTGACATGGTCGAACACAACATGTTCGCCATACGCCTTCCGTACCTCATCGCATATCACAGGGTAGTTTCCACTCCGCGAGGAGCAAACAAACTTAAGGCGGAGAGCGGAGTTGTCCTCCTCATCCACCTCAATACGTTCAATCTTTTCGAGCTGTTTGATGCGGCTCTGTACCTGCACGGCCTTAGTGGCCTTGTATCTGAATCGCTCAATAAAGGCCTCAGTATCTTCAATCTGTTTCTGCTGGTTCTCAAATGCACGGAGCTGCTGCTCACGGCGCTCACGGCGCAGGATGACAAACTCGTCATACTTCACCTTGTAGTCGTAGATGCGTCCACAGGATATTTCAATCGTACGGTTGGTGACGTTGTTGAGGAAGGCACGGTCGTGGCTGACCAGCACCACAGCATTGGCCTTGGTGGCAAGGAACTGTTCGAGCCACTGGATACTCTCAATATCGAGGTGGTTAGTAGGCTCGTCGAGCAGCAGCACATCGGGCTTGCGCAGCAGCAGCTTAGCCAGCTCAATGCGCATGCGCCATCCACCTGAAAACTCACTGGTAGGTCGATCAAAGTCACTGCGACTGAAGCCGAGTCCCTGCAATGTACGCTCCAGCTCAGCACGGTAGTTCGTACCGCCCATCAAGAGAAAATGTTCGTTGAGGTGTGTGAAGCGCTCGATGAGCTGCTGATACGCTTCACTCTCGTAGTCGGTACGTTCAGCCAACTGCTGATTCATGCGCTCCAACTCAGCCTGCATCTCGAAAATATGCTCAAAGGCCAGCTCCGCCTCCTGCATCACGGTGCGGCTGTCGGCCAGCTTCATCACCTGGGGCAGGTAGCCGATAGTGCAGTCGCGCGGCACGGCCACCACACCATCCGTGGGCTGCTGCAATCCGGCAAGAATCTTGAGCATAGTGGATTTACCAGCACCATTCTTGCCTACCAGGGCAATACGGTCTTTCTTATTAATGACGTATGACACCTCCTCAAACAGCGGAGTGGCGTTAAATTCAACCTTGAGTCCTTCGACAGAGATCATTGCGGAGTAACGATTTTGATGATGTTTGGTTGATGAATTTAAAAGTAGAATCCGAAGCCAACCTTGAGTCCATACTGCGAGCGATCTTTATCCACGTTCCAGTAAGCAGCAGGTTCGATGGTCACATTACGCGAGAGGAAGAAGGCATAACCTGCCTCCAGGCCAAAGCGACAGAGGGTACGACCATCGTTATCCCCATCATGGTTCACCTCGTAGCGGTTCGCACCCAAGTTGGCACCTACATAGACACCTACCTTATCGAAGTAGTAGCGGCACCCCACACCAGCGCTGTAGATATCCACATCGCTACCATAGGCGTTCCAAGCACCAGCCAGATCAATCAACAGGGCAAGGTTGTCCATCAGGAACGCACCCCCCTGGGCCTCCAAACCAAAAGTGGTCTTGCCACTCTCCGTATCATGACTCAGCGCCAATCCCGAAACCGAAGGGTTGACGAACCATTTACCTTTCTCGAACTGAGCCTGGGCAGCTACTGTGACCACCAACAGGCAAATCAATAATGCAATCTTTCTCATTGTGTAAATCTGTTAATATGTTAGTTAAGTTTCGCTTGTTCAAATATATACTTCGTGCAGAAATCCTCTTTGTCCCATATCTTCTACACGCAAAGGTTGAGACTTGAGCCCCCCCTTCCTTCTGTGTACTATTCATCACGTCGTAGCTGCTTTTGTTTCTTCAGCCACCGTACATAGAGGAAGAGAGCGACAAGCAATACGACGAGAGCTACCTGGGGTGCAGCACTTAGAGAAACGCCCAGCTGGCCAAAGCCTTCAGGAGCTACGCAGATATACGACGTGCAAACTGCAGTCATGAAGAGGGCAGGTATCAACGTAATCCACGGCGTCCAAGAGGAACCACCTTTTCGCTTGACCAGCCATGCGGTGAGCGCCCATAGGGTGATGGTGGCCAGCGTCTGATTGGCCCAGGCAAAGTAGCGCCAGATAATCTTGAACCCCTGGGCGTCGCTCAAACTGAAGATGAGCAAGCCCATGGTGACCAAGAAGAGAGGAATGCAGAGCAGCAGTCGCTTGCTGATGGAACGTTGCGCTATGTGGAAGAAGTCCGCCAGAATCAAACGGGCCGAACGAAGCGCCGTATCGCCACTGGTTATCGGTGCGGCCACAATGCCGAGAATGGCCAGCACACCGCCCACAGGACCCAACCAACTCCGTGAGATAGCCGTTGCCACCATGGCACCTGAGAAATTCTTACCCGTAGCTTCATCCACGATACCATGCTCACCAAAGAAGCAGGTAGCTGCTGCGGCCCAAATCAAGGCAACAATACCCTCGGTCACCATGGCGCCGTAGAAGATAGGGCGTGCATGGCGCTCGCTGGTCATGCATCGGGCCATCAAGGGGCTCTGCGTGGCATGGAAACCACTGATGGCTCCACAGGCAATGCTGACAAACATGATGGGGAAGATGGGGAGCGACCCGGCCTTGGGGTGGGTATTGGAGAGCCCGTCCCAGAACTCAGGTAGCACCGGATGGTGCACGTAGAGCATCACCAGGATGCCCACTGCCATGAAAAGCAAGGCGATGGCAAAGAGCGGATAGACCTTGCCGATAATCTTGTCGACCGGCAGGAGCGTGGCAAAGATGTAGTACAGAAAGATGACCACTATCCAGAATGTCATGTCCAGAGAGTCGGGGGTCAGCTTAGCCAGCAGACCGGCCGGACCAGCCACAAATACGGCACCGACCAACACCATCAGCAACACGGTGAAGCCACGCATCACCTGCTTGGTGGTCAGACCCAGATAGCGACCGATGATTTCGGGCAGACTCTCGCCCTCATGCCGCAGCGACAGCATACCTGCCAGATAGTCGTGCGTGGCACCGGCAAAGATGCTGCCCAACACAATCCACAGATAAGAAGCCGTACCGAACTTGGCACCCATGATGGCACCGAAAATGGGTCCCAGCCCTGCAATATTGAGGAACTGGATCATGAAAATTTTCCATGTGGGCAAGGGGATAAAGTCCACCCCATCGGGACGCACCAAAGCCGGTGTACGGCGGTCATCGGGGCCAAAGATGCGCTCCACCAGACGGCCATAGACGAAATAGCCTATCACAAGAGCCAACAGGCAGATAGTAAATGTAATCATTGTTTCTAAATATTATAGAATAATAGGTTTTCTTGCGGCAAAGATAACAAAAAAACAGATTCAGTGTACGCATCATGCTTCAATGACCATAATAATATGTATCTTTGTGGCCAAAATAGCGTAAAAAATGGAGCAACATACCTTATTTTTGGAGGGAGCGATGGCCCGCAACCCCTTGGTGCGACTGGCCGCTGCGGCCGATTGCGACCTCATAGACGGAGAGCATATCGCTCTGGTAGGACCCAATGCCGCCGGCAAAAGCCTGCTGGTGGACCTGCTGACGGGCAAGTATCCGCTGCGGCAAGGCAGCCTGACCTACGACTTCCGCCCCTCGGCCACATCTACCGCCTACGACAACATCAAGTACATCGCCTTCCGCGACACCTATGGAGCGGCCGACGGCAACTATTACTACCAGCAACGGTGGAACCAGACGGATCACGACGATGTGCCTCTGGTCAGCGAACTGATAGGCAAGGCCACAAATCCCGACTGGGAGCAGAAGCTCTTCGACCTCTTTGACCTCCGACCGCTGCTCGACAAGAAGATCATTCTCCTCTCCAGTGGCGAGTTGCGCAAGTTCCAGCTGGTGAAAGCCCTGCTCACCGCGCCCCGCATCCTGATTATGGACAACCCCTTCATCGGTCTCGATGCCTCGACCCGCCAGCTGCTGGGCGACCTGATGCAACGCCTCTCCGAGATGCAGTCGCTGCAAATCGTACTGGTGCTCTCCATGCTCGACGACATTCCGGAGTTCATCACCCACGTCATCCCTGTCGAAGGGAAGCAGGTGGGGCAAAAGCTGACGCGCGAAGCCTATCTGCAGCAATTCTTCGCCACCGACCCCGTGCGCCAAGCCCATGACCAAGAGCTGTTTGCCACGCTGCATCAGCGCATCGTCTCCCTGCCCTACACCCACACCAACTTCACGGGCGACGAGGTGGTTCGCCTCCAGAAGGTGAGCATCCGCTACGGCGAGCGCACCATCTTGAGCAACCTCGACTGGCTGGTGCGCCGAGGCGAGAAGTGGGCCTTGAGCGGGCAGAACGGCTCGGGCAAGTCTACCCTGCTCAGCCTGGTATGTGCCGACAATCCCCAATCCTACGCCTGCGACATCAGCCTCTTCGGGCGCAAGCGCGGCACAGGAGAGAGCATCTGGGAGATCAAGCAGCATATAGGCTACGTGAGCCCCGAGATGCACCGCGCCTACCTGAAGAACCTGCCCACGGTGGAGATTGTGGCCAGCGGCCTGCACGACACCATAGGTCTCTACAAGCGCCCCAGCTCCGACGAGCAGGAAGCCTGCCTCTGGTGGATGGAGATATTCGGCATCGACCACCTGCGCGACGTGCCCTTCCTCCAGCTCTCCAGCGGTGAGCAACGCCTGGCCCTGCTGGCCCGCGCCTTCGTGAAGGATCCTGAACTGCTCATCCTCGACGAGCCCCTGCACGGACTCGACACCTACAACCGCCGCCGTGTGAAGCGCATCATCGAAGCCTTCTGCCATCGGCGCGACAAGACCCTCATCATGGTGACCCACTACGACCGCGAGTTGCCCTCCACCATCGACCACCGGCTGAGTCTCACCCGACATTAATATTTTTTCCTCCCGATGAAAAAAAAAATCCTCTGCCTGCTCCGACTCTATGTCACCCTGCTGGGGCTCTTCATACTCCAGAAGCCCCTCTTCATGGCCTACCACCACACCTTGTATGCCGACGCCTCCCTCACCGATTGGGTGGAGGTGATGTGGCACGGACTGCCGCTCGACCTCTCGGTGGCGGGCTACCTCACCCTGCTGCCGGCTTTGATGCTCAGCCTCAGCGCGTGGCGTGAACCCCTCTTCCTGCATAAAGTCTGGCAAGGCTATCTGTGGTTCATCTCCCTGCTGATGGCCCTGATTTTCACCGTCGATCTGGGTCTCTACAGCTACTGGGGATTCCGCCTCGACGCCACTCCCCTCTTCTACTTCTTCTCCTCGCCCAAGGATGCCCTGGCCAGTGCCACTCCAGGTCTGATGGTGCTGGGTGTCGTGGCACTGACGGCCTACCTCCTGCTGAGCCGCTACTGCCTGAAGTGGGCCACCACTCCCCTGCCCTCGCAGCCGGCACGCCGTCCGGCCATCGCCCTGCCGGTCATGCTACTGGTCCCGGGCCTGCTCTTCCTGCCCATCCGAGGAGGTGTCACCGTCTCCACCATGAACACCGGCAAGGTCTACTTCAGCCAGGAGTTGAAGCTCAATCATGCTGCTACCAATCCGGCTTTCAGTCTCCTGGAGTCGCTGAGCAAGCAGAAGGACTTTGCACGCCAATACCGCTTCATGGAAGCCTCTACGGCCGACTCCCTCTTCCTCACCATGCAAGACCCTGCCACACAAGGGATGGCCTGCCAGCCCTCCGACACCCTCTTCACCACCTCGCGTTCCGACCTGCTCTTCATCATCCTCGAGAGTTTCTCCTCGCACCTGCTGACGAGCTTGGGAGGCGAACCCGACATTGCAGTGGAGATAGACAGCCTCTGCTCCGAAGGAGTCTTGTTCACCCACCTACATGCCAACAGCTTCCGCACCGACCGCGGTTTGGTAGCCATCCTCAGCGGCTATCCGGCACAGCCCACCACCAGCATCATGAAGTATCCGCGCAAGACGCAACACCTCCCCTCCATCTGTGCCTCGCTGCGCCGGGCAGGTTATCGCGCCGACTACTATTACGGAGGCGATGCCGACTTCACCAACATGCGCTCCTACCTCCGCTCGTCCGGCTTTGAGCGCATCGTCAGCGACCAAGACTTCCCGGTCTCCGAGCGTCTGAGCAAGTGGGGAGTACATGACCATCTGCTCTTCCGCCTCCTGTACAACGACCTGCAGGCCGAAGCCGCTGGGACCTCCCATAGCGATGCACCTGCCTTCCGAGTCGTACAGACCTCCAGCAGCCACGAGCCGTTTGAGGTGCCCTACCGCCGTCTGGCGAACGACCGGCTGAACGCCTTTGCCTACACCGACAGCTGCGTGGGAGACTTCATCCGCCGGTTCCGACAGCTGCCCCAGTGGAAGAATACGGTGGTAGTGCTTGTGCCCGACCACCTGGGTTGCTATCCCGAAGGCATCAGCAACCTCACCGTAGAACGCTACGAGATACCGATGCTGATGATAGGCGGTGCCGTGCGCCGCCCCTGCCGTATCGACACCTACGGCTCCCAACACGACCTGGCTGCCACCCTGCTGGCACAGCTCGGCTTGCCCCACGAAGAGTTCGCCTTCAGCAAAGACCTGCTCTGTCCCGATGCCCCTCACTTTGCCTTCTTCACTGTGCCCGATGCCGTGGGGCTGGTGTCTCCCCAAGGAAGGGTCATCTACGACTGCCAGTCGGGACAGACACCCGTCAACCAAGGCAGCGACACCGACCGCCTCATACAGCAGGCACAAGCCTACCTGCAGAAGCTCTACGACGACCTGGCCGCCCGATAGTACGCTTATTTACCAATTACCCATCATGTAACCATCAAACTCACCTCGCCATGTTCAACGACATTCTCCAATGGTTCTTGCAGACGGACAATCAGATTCTGCTCTTCATCAATGGGATGCACTCCCCTTTCTTCGACACCTTCATGCAGTGCTATAGTGGCAAGTGGATCTGGATACCCATGTATCTGAGCATCTACTTCGTGGTGTTGCACGACTTCCATTGGAAGGTCATGCTGCTCTGTATGCTGGGTCTGGCGCTCACCATCACCTTAGCCGACCAGTTGGGAGCCACCCTCATCCGCCCTTGGGTGGAGCGTATGCGTCCCTCCAACCTCGACAATCCCATTGCCGGACTGGTGCACATCGTGGACGGCTATCGGGGAGGCCGTTTTGGTTTCCCCTCGTGCCATGCGGCCAACACCTTCGGGCTAAGTTTCTTCATCCACTACTTTTTCCGCCGTTCGTGGCTGTCGTTGTTCCTCTTCTCGTGGGCGGTGCTGACCTGCTACTCGCGCATGTATCTCGGCGTACACTACCTGGGCGACCTGCTGACGGGAACTTGTATCGGATGGATAAGCGCCTGGCTGATGTACCACCTGTTCCTCTACCTCAGCCGTTTCCAAAGCGCGCCGACGCACCCCGACCAGTTGCGCTACAGCCTCCTGCCCGTTGGCACAGGCTTGGCCACCATAGCTGGCATTGCAGTCTATGCAACCATGAAGATGTAAGGAAGCCTGCATCGGAACCCGACGCCTTGGAGATTGTCAGAATGAGTGAAGTTGGTCATATAAAGAAGTTCTCCAAATAGCGCCGGCCCGACACAGGCCCCATCAATAAAAGTATGATTAGATTAGTATATCTTCTTAGACACCAGGAATGAAAATTCGTTGTAGTTGAAGCAAATGCCATCGTCTGAAGCAGACAGCACGATATGAATTCCTATCAGCCTGTCATTCTTCAACTCGGAGGCTCTGTATATGCGGCGAGTGCGGTGTTCATCGACCAACGAGGCTGATGTCACCTCAAAATCGCGTTGCTCACCGGCCTTCAAGCACGTCACCGGTAGAGGCTCCTCCGACAAAGGCCGGCCATAGAATGCCAAGGCCGACGAAACGGCATTGATCATGAAACGAGCCCTCGCCCAATTGATGTACACGTCACCATTCCCTTGGTTTTCAAGCCGAATAATCCAAGACTTTCCAGACGGAAGGAAACGATAGCATATGCCATCCTTCGTTTGCTCCAGCTGTCCGGGCACGTTCTCGCCCCAACGGAATGCCACTTCGCATCCCTCCTTGTCGGTGTACTGGGCACAGACATCCATCGAAACGAGCAATAGCAGTAGCCACGAATGTCGCTTGAGGTAGCGGCGGAAATCCACACAGAGCCATATGATTGTGGCCAAAGTACATAGTACCAAAAACAGCAACAGCAGTTTCAAAGCGAGTCCCATAAGTAGAGTGTTTAATAAATTTCGCGGCAAAGTTATCATAAATTATCTGATAAAACAAACATTTTATGCTATAAATTTTGATATTACTCAAACATTTTATGATTTACATCCGAAGGGACACATCAGATAAATATGTATTTTTATAGCTATGGAAAAAAGCAATATATTCATAGGAGAGATTATACGCGATGTCATGGCAAAGCAAGAGGTTACCAAGGCTGAACTCGCAAGGAGAATGAATGTTAGACCTCAAAGTGTGGACTACTTGCTGACGCGAAAGAGCATAGATACCGACACGCTTTTCAACGTCTCGAAAGCGTTGGATTACGACTTTGCCCTGCTCTATTCCATCCATCCCCATCAGACAAATTGCGATTCACCGGAAACAAAGAAAATCAGAAAGGCCCGCGTCTTGGTGGAGTTGGAGCTGGAACAAGAAGATTTATTGAAACTGAACCTGAAGCAGCGAATCAATGAGTGGATGAAATAATTAGCCCGGATGGAGAATAAGTTGTCGAATTATAGCTACCTTTGCAGGCAAAATCAGCATACAACTTTAATAACTACATCCGTCATGGCATCTAAAAGAAGCAACAACCAAGTAATCTACATCGCTTTAGTAGCTATTCTCACCCTCTTCCTGCTGCTGGGCTACGTGCCCGGCACCGAGTCGCTGACTTCCTGGGTCACTCCGCCTGTAGCCCTCTTCCTGGGCTTGGCCTTCGCCTTGATATTCGGGCAGGCCTATCCGAAGTTCAACAAGAAAGTGTCCAAGTACCTGCTGCAATACTCGGTGGTAGGTCTGGGATTCGGCATGAACCTGCAGGCTTCGTTGCAGTCGGGCAAGGAGGGCATGACGTTCACCGTCGTATCGGTGGTAGGCACCATGCTGATAGGCTGGTGGATAGGCCGCAAACTGCTGAAGGTGGACCGCGACACCTCATACCTCATCAGCTCCGGCACCGCCATCTGCGGCGGTAGTGCCATTGCGGCCGTAGGACCGGTGCTGAAAGCCAAGGACACGGAGATGTCCGTGGCACTGGGCACCATCTTCATCCTCAACGCCATTGCACTCTTCATCTTCCCAGCCATCGGTCATGCGCTGGATATGGACCAACAGCAGTTTGGTACCTGGGCAGCCATCGCCATCCACGACACAAGCTCGGTGGTAGGTGCCGGAGCGGCCTACGGCGAAGAGGCTCTGCAGGTAGCCACGACCATCAAGCTGACTCGCGCCCTGTGGATCATACCGCTGGCACTGGCCACCTCTTTCATCTTCAAAAGCAAGGGGCAGAAGATTTCCATCCCCTGGTTCATTTTGTTCTTTGTGCTGGCCATGGTGTTCAACACCTACGCGCTGAGCCTCACCGACACAGGCGCCGCCATCGGCGCGGCCATTAACGGACTGGCACGCAA
>CAMGAL010000044.1 GCA_946007445.1 uncultured Mediterranea sp. | reverse complement strand
AGACCATGGCCAGCATCAAAAAGCTCATCACGATCTGCATGGTGTAAGAGATGAAGGCGATCATATCGCCCACCTGCAGCGTACCCGCGTCGATGCCCTTGCCGCCGAACCAGACGATGGCCGTGATCACGCCGTACATGATCAGGTTCATCACAGGGCTCATCATGGCCATGACGCGGTTGGTAAACAGCTGGGTGCTCATCAGGTCGCGGTTGGCGCCGTCGAAGCGCTGTTCCTCGTAGGCTTCGCGGCTGAACGCCCGGAGGGGCATTACGCCGGTGAGCCGCTCGCGCGAGGCCAGGTTCAGCCGGGCGACCAGCTCTTTGCGGCCCAGGATGTCGGCCATCTCAGCCAGGATGCGCTTCTCAGCATAGAGGAAGGAGTTCAGGCAGATGTTCTCCTGATTCATCGACCAGGCCTTCTCGCCGTTCTCCAGCATCACTGCATCGTCGAAGCGCACGCCGTTGTCCATACCGCTCTCCCAGCAAGCGGCAATCAGTGTGCCGTCCGTCGAACCATATTCGCACACTCCGTTGTGATTGTGGTCGCGTTTGTCATACCACCATTGGTGGAACTTCATCAGTTTGTCGAACATCTCGCCCAGGAACTCCTTGTCGCCCGTAGCGCGATAGACGTTCATGGTGCCCCAAGCTGCTACAGGCGGCTTCGAGTCACGCCAGTTGTTATACTTTCGGTTATAGCCGATGAAGTCGGGCACCATGCCATCTTCGGCCTGGTAGTCGAAGAGGGTGCGCATCTCGTCCTTGGCCATCTTGGGGTTGTAGAGCACGTTGGCCGAGGCAATCTTCCACGAATCCCACGACCAGACGCCGTTCACAAAGCCCGTATAGGAGGGGTTGCTGCCTGCATGGAGTAGGTCGCCGGCGGCCGAACGCCAGTTGCTGTTCAGCGTCATCATGGCCTTGACCAGCACCTTGCGGTATTTGTTTTCCTTCAGATAGCTGCTCTTTCCGTTCAACAGTTGTTTCAGCCAGCCGTTCCAGCGCTCTGCATTGTTGTCAAAACACTGGTCTACATTCATGGCTGCCGCATGGACCACTTCGCCCGTCAGGTCTTCCTGTTTCAATACGACACTTTGGGTGTAGTGCGACTGGTAGCGTTGTCCGGGTTGCAACTGCAGAGCCTCCTGCTCGGTGACGCTGAGGCTGTCTTGTCCCACGCGATTCACCCTTTCGGCTGTCAGGAAGTTGGTAGCCACCTGGGCCGAGTCGCGCAGGCGCATGGCGGTGGCTATGTGTCCTTCTACCTGCCACTGGGCCGTGCCGGGGAAAGTGCCGCCTTGCCACCCCAGGGAGAGGGTCAGGGGCTGATTGCTGATGTTCTGAATGACCGTACGCACCACGGCTGTCCGTTGGGTGGCGAAGCAGAGTTCAGTCACTAGATGCAACTGCTCGTCGGCAAACTCCTGCACCAGTCGTCCGGGCAGGTATTTGGTGGTCTGCACGTTACGCACCAAGTCGTAGGGTTTGCCATCTACTTGGACGATGGGTTGAGCCAGGGTGGCAGCCATCCATCCGTAGCCATTCATCGTCATCGGGCCTATGAAAGCGCCGGCATACTGACTGCTCTGATTCTCGGGCAGGGCATAGCCCGACCAGGCGCCGCAGTCGGCAAACAGATGGAGGTCCACATAGCGGTTACGAGGTTGTGTGGGCACATTCTTCACGTTAATCAGGTTGCAGAAATCATCCTGCCGGAGGAGAAGCGCCTCGTTTTCTGATGGTTGTGGCAGCGAAGTACAGGCTGCGAGTAGACAACAGGCAGCCATGCCACAGAGAGAGGTGATTTTCATCTTGACTTAAGTTTTTGCAATGGATAAGTTGTCAATATATAAAAGAAGCTGAAACACAGAGGTATCCGTGAAGGTCCCTCTGCGTTTCAGCTTGTCGCGTCAGTAACCAGAGGACCGATTACTTGCTATATCCGGGATTCTGCTCCCAGTCGGTGTTCATCAGGAATTCATTGTGAGGAATGGGCAGCAAGGTGTGCTTGGTGCTCACGAAGTTGCTAGCGTAAGGCTTCTCGTGCTCCTTCAAGGTGTTTTCCACGATGCCCCAGCGGATGAGGTCATACCAGCGCGAACCCTCCAAGGCCAACTCACACGGACGCTCCACATCCTGCAGGTGCTTCAATACCTCCTGCTTGCTCATGGTGGTGGGCAGGGCAGGTACGTTGACACGGGCGCGCACCTGGTTGATGTAGCCGATGGCATCGGCTGTGGCGCCACGGTCGTTCAGACACTCGGCATAGAGCAGCAGCACGTCGGCGTAGCGAATCAGAGGTACGTTGAAGCCGCTGTTGTCCCACCAGGGGCCTTGTGAAGGATCGTAGTATACATACTTGTGCCAGAACACTTCGCCCTCGCTGTGGTAGTCCTTGAACGATTTGCCCTCTTCGTAGTAGAAGGGACGGCAATCGGGGTCGTCGAAGATGATGGTACCCAAGGCACGGGCACTGTGCTTGCCATCGACGGTGAGGTCGTTCTTCAGCACATTGCAGAGCCAAGGCGTAGGATAGGCCTCTTCATAACCACCGTAACCGTCGTACACGGCATTGAACGAAGCCAAGTGGATGGCAAACAGGTTGTATTCATACTGGCCGCCGCTCATGTCGCCCGTGAACTGCAGCTCCAGTACCGACTCGCTGTTGTTCTCGTGCATACCGTCGAAGTTGTCGTAGTAGTTGTCCACGAGGCGGAACTTGCCTATCAGCTTGGCAAACTCGGCCTCCGCTTTCGACAGTTCGTGGCGGAACATGTAGAACTTGCCCAGCAGGGCTGCAGCGGCATAGCGTGTAGCGCGGCCGGCATAGGCAGCATCGTAGCTTTCGGGCAGGTCGTCCTGCACATCCTTCAGCTCGGTCTCAATCAGCTTCACCACTTCGCCTGCTCCAGCCTGTGGAGGATAGAACTCCTCTTCCTTGCCCTCTATCTGATGCAGGAAGATGGGCAGATTCTCACCGTAGTTGATGTAGAGGCGGTAGTAGAAGAAAGCGCGCAGGAAGCGGGCTTCGGCCAGCGCCTGGCGCTTCAGGTCGGCCACGCCACTGCTGCTTTCGGGCACGTTGGGGATGTTGTCGATGCACTGGTTGGCGTAGTTGATACCGGTGTAGAGGTTGGTCCACTCTGTTTTGGTCACACTGTTGGTCGACTCGTTGGTGTACATGGCCAACGCCATCCACGAGCTGACGTCGGCGCGGAAGTCGCACTCGTCGCTGCGGTAGTTGTCAATCACGATGTAGCGCTCGTAGGGGATGGCCCAGCTGGCACTGGGTTGCAGGGCTGCGTAGGCAGCTGTGAGGCCCTTCATAATGTCGGACTCACTCTTCCAGAAGGTTGAGGGCGACAATACGTTGGGGTTGCTATCCTCGTCGAGGAACGAACCTGTGCACGAGGTCAGCGTGGCACCACTCACCAGGAGGGTGGTCAATGCTATATTTTTGAGTATATTCTTCATGTTTGTCAGTCTTAAAGTAATCCGTTAGAAACCAAATTTGATACCTGCCATGTAGGTGCGGCTCAGCGGTGAAGAAGCGTAGTCCACACCCATCTGACCTACGGTTGAACCTGTGGAGGGATCGTAACCCTTATAACCGGTGATGGTGAAGAGGCGGGTACCGCCGATGTAGAAGCGCAGGTTGCTGATGCCCCACTGCTGGCAAATCTTGTTGGGCAGGTTGTAGCCCAGCTGCAGGTTGTTCAGGCGCAGGTAGTCACCATTCTCGATGAAGCGATCGCTGATGCGGGCATTTCCGTTGGGGTCGCCCTGTACGGCACGGGGAATGTCGGTATTTGTGTTCTCCGGAGTCCAGGCATTCAGACAGTCACGACCGTAGTTGAAGTTAGAGTCCATCTTCTGCAGGTAGTACTTGGTGTAGTTGTAGCGCTTCACGCCCAGGTTGCCGTAGAAGTTGGCCACCAGGTCAAAGTTCTTGTAAGCCAGGTTGATGTTGAAGGCCAGAGCCACCTTCGGATTACCGCTGCCCTGTTTGATCTTGTCGTTGCTGTCCAGCAGGCCGTCGCCGTTCTGGTCAACAAAGCGGAGGTCACCCGGCTTGGCGCTTGGCTGCATGGGCTGCCAGTTGCCTTTGCTGTCGGTATATCCGTGCTGCTTGTTCCAATCGTCCACTTCGGCCTGGCTTTGGAAGATGCCTGCACTCTTGTAAGCCCAGAACTCACCGATTTCACCACCTACATAGGTGCGGGCTACGCCGAACTCATACAGGTAGTTGGGGTCGGCCATGGCCTTCAGCACGCTCTTGTAGTGGCTGAGGTTCATGTCGAGGTCATACTTGAATTCGCCGGCATTGCCGTGATAGATGGCTTGCATTTCGAAGCCGGTGGTGCGTAGCTTACCGTCGTTCACCGTCAGCGAACCGAAGCCGGTGCAGAGGCTGATGTTCTTGGTGGAAAGTATGTCGCGCGTATCCTTGATATAGGCTTCGGCCGAAAGTTCCAGCTTGTTGTTCCAGAAGCCGAGGTCGATACCGATGTTCTTGTAGATGGTGGTCTCCCACTTGATGTTGGCTGAGGGCAGTGAGGTGATGGCATAGCCCAGCGAGGGGTTCTGTCCGTCGAACGGATAGTTCAGCTTGTGGGTATTGCTGGTCAGCGTCGGGATGTACTTGTAGAGACCGATGCTCTGGTTACCCAGTCCGCCATAGCTCAGACGCAGCTTGAAGACATTGACCGTCTCCTTCATGCGCTCCCAGAAGCCTTCGTTGGCGATGTTCCAACCCAATGATACAGAGGGGAAGAAGCCCCACTTGTTGCCATCGGCAAAACGTGACGAACCGTCGTAACGGAACGAGGCCATCAGCATGTAGCGCATCTTGTAGTTATAGTTCAGACGACCGAACACCGAACGCAGTCCGCTGCGGGTGTGTGAGCCACCCACGCTGTAGTTGCTCTGTGCCTGATCGAGCACGCCCATATCGTTGTTCTCGAAAGTATCACCATAGGCGGAGATGCCGTTGTACTGGCTCTCCTCCTGCGACATACCGAGCAGCACTTGCAGGTTGTGTGCCTCCTTGAAGCTCTTGGTGTAGTTGGCCGTCAGTTCCAGCAGGTCGTTGATGCTCTTCGTGCGCTCTTCGTTCAGCGAAGCTCTGGAGTTGCTCTTCAGCGAACCCAGCTGATAGGTAGGCTTGAAGGTGCGGGTCTCGCCGAAGTAGATGCTGCGGGCAGCCTGTGCCTTGATGACGAGGTCCTTGATAGGCTCGTACTGCAGGTAGCCGGATGCCGAGATGTAGTCGTTGGCGCCGGTGTAGTCTATCAGGTTGTTGAAGCCCACCATGTTGCAGGCATCGCTCATACCCATGCCCGGCAGTGCGCCGCCGTAGCCGCCTTCGTTGTTCTCGTCATAGAGCGGAGCAAGGGGCTCCATGTTGGTCACCTGGTAGATGCCGGGGAATCCGGAGTTAGCCTCCAGGTCGGCCTCCCAGCGGCTGTAGTTGATGCTCTCGCCCATCTTGAACTTGCCGCGCTTCACGTCCGAGTTCAGTCGGAAGCCATACTTCTGGTCGCCTGTGCCTACCACTACGTTGTCTTCCTTCGAGTAGAAGGCCGACAGCGCCACGTTGCTATACTCCGTACCGGCGGTATAGCCCACGTTGTACTTCTGTACGAATCCGCGGCGATAGTACTCGTCCTGCCAGTCGGTGTCGGCAAACTGCGAGGGGTTCTGGTCGTAGGCAGCGATGTAGGCAGGCCAGCGGTTGGGCTGGATGCCGGCATTGGTCAGGGCCATCTTGCGCACCTTGATGAACTCTTCGCTGTTACACATATCCAGTTTCTTGGGCAGGTCGTCCATACCCCAGTAGGCCGAGAAACTGATTTTCGGCTTCGACTCCGCTCCGCGGTGGGTCTCAATCAGGATGACACCTGCTGCTGCACGTGCACCGTAGATGGCAGCCGTAGCAGCATCCTTCAGTACAGACATCGACTTGATGTCTTCGGGGTTCAGATAAGACATGTCGCCCGGTACACCGTCGATGATGACCAGGGGTGAGTTGTCTGTACCCCAGGTGGTGACACCACGTACCTGCAGCGAGGCGCTCGAACCGGCGGCACCGCTACCGAAGTTGACGGCCAAGCCCGGAGCCATACCCTGCAGGGCGGCTTCTGCGTTGGCGGTAGGCATCTTGTTCAGCTTGTCGCCCTGTACGGTCGTTACCGAACCGGACACGTCCGACTTCTTCTGCGTACCGTAGCCGATGACCACCACTTCGTCCAGTGCCTGACTGTCTTCTTTCAATACGATTTTCAGCGGTTGGTTGTTGCTCACTTTGACGTTCTGCGTCACATAGCCTACAAAGCTGATTTGCAATTCAGCCCCCGTCTTGACGGTCAGCATGAATTTACCATCCAGGTCGGTTATGGCACCATTGGTCGTGCCCTTTTCCAACACACTCGCACCGATGATACTTTCACCGGATGTATCGGTTACAATACCGGTCACTTGGATGCTTTGTGCCGACAGTGTCAGCGGAAGCAAACCCACAAAGAGCAAACAGAGGTAAATTGCTCTTCGCAATGAGGAATACTTGGTCATTCTTCCCATGTGTAAAAGATTTTAATAGGTTAATAAAACTTGTTGTTTTCACATGGGGCAAAGGACGAAAATTCGAGTGGCATGACCAAAAAATCGCCTTCCGAAAAGTGTCTACAAAGCGTTAAAAAAGGAGCTTTTATTGTCTACATATCGTTTGCTAACTCGTTGATAAACAAAGATTAAAAAATAATTCTATTATCTACAAACCTCTTGTTTCAGATGTGCGACAAGTATTCTACCAGATCTTCTTCTCCTTCCAGGGCCAGTGCCTTGCGCAGGCGGTAGCGGTTCATGTTGATGGTCTTGGGGGTAGTGCCGGTAATCATGGCTATCTCCTTGGTCGATACATGGACGTGCAGCAGGGTGGCCAAGTGGATTTCGCCTTGCGTCAATCCGGGGTGCTTCTCAGTGAGTCGTTGCACGAAGGCCCGGTTCTTCTCTTCGATGTTCTGCAGCAGGGCGTCGCTCTCCCCGTCCTGGTATTGGCTGATGTAGGCATTCAGCTTCTTCAGGTGCGGGACGAAGTTGCCGGCATCCATCTTGTAACCCTCCTTAATCATTTCGCGAATCTTGTCCAGCAGATTGTTGCGGCTTTGCAGGAATATGGCAAAGGTGGTGGCCTCTTGCCGGCTTGTCTCCAGGGCGTTTTGTATGTTTTGCAGCTCCATCTGCTGTTGGTGCATCTTCAGCTCGTCCAGTTCGCGCTCCGAACATTGCAGTTTGTAGCGTGCCTCCATCAGCTCCAGGTCTTTCCGCCGTTTGGAGAGCTTGTAGACGTAGAATCCGCAAGCCAGCCCCAGCACAAACAGAATGGCCAGTATCCACAGGTTCCGTTTCAGCAGCTCGATTCGGTAGGCTTGCTTCTGCTGCTCCGCCTCATACTTCTGCTGCTGATACTGCTTGTAGGCAATGCCTTGTTCGATGTTGCGCAGCCGATTGCTGCTCTGCAGCTTCGTTCTGATTTGGTTCATCTTCAGAATGCTGGCGTATGCCTTGTCGTAGACGCCGATGGCGGCATAGACGTGCGCGTGGTATTCATAGTTGTCACATATCAGCTCCTGTGCGCCTATTTCCGAAGCGTATTCATAGGCGGTCTCCAGCGCCTTCAGTGCCTCTTGGTATCGCTTTCCGAAGAAGAGCTGTTTCCCCAGGTTGTTGTAGTTCTCTCCCAGTGCCCATTTGGCATTCAGGTGCTTGTTGATGGTGATGGCCTCTTGGATGTATTCCAGTTTCTCTTCTGTATTCCCCTTGTAGAGGCAGAGGTTGTTCAGGTTGGCTACGATGCCCGGCAGATAGCTTTCCGACCGGTTGATTTTCAGTGCTTTCAGGAAGAAATGTTCGGCTTCCCGATGTTCGCTCCAGAAGTTGTGTATCACACCTCGCTCGTTGTAGCAGGCAGCCACGGAGATTGAGTCGCCCAGCTTCTTGAATAGGATGGTGGCCTGTTCGTTCAGCTCGATGGCCTTGTTGTAATCGCCCAACTTGCCATATACGCGTCCCATCATCGAGATTCGGGTGGCGTTGAGCCGCTGTTCTGTCGGGTCGATATAGGGTTGCACATCGTAGAGGTTCTGCATGCTCAGGTCAAAGTTGCCCAGCAGCTGTTCCGAATGGCAGTAGAGCAGCATGGCCTTTGCGCGCAGCTTGTTCGGCTTCTCCTCCGAGCAGAGCCCGATGACCCGACTAGCCAGTTTCGACGTCTCTTTGGGGTCCGTATAGAGCAGACTTTCAGCTTTCTGAATCAGAGAATCTGTTTGCTGGGGAGTGTCTGCTTTGATCTCCATAGCAGCGGGCCGGAGAGTGAATAGCAGGCATATGAGGAGGAATCGTTTCATGGGATAGAGTTGTTTTTTGCAAAAATAGGCATAATTTGCCGAATAGCTGCACAAATAGTGCCGTTATTGTCCTATTTTTCCATGACTCTTTCCTGTAAAATAGCCACAGGCCTATCCCGATATTGACTCCTTGGCGGAATGATGTACGCTCACACTGCATTCCGCCAGTGGGTTATTCATTCTTCTTTAGCAGCCGGGATACCTCGTCCAGGCTTCTCTTGCCGATAGGAAGCACTTTGCCTTCCGGACCCAGCGTCACTTCCGAACATGAAAAACCGGTAATCCGGCGGCGAGCTACCACAAACGAACGGTGTATCCGGATGAACTCACCCTGCGGTAGCTGTTCGTTTACCGTGCGCAAGGGTATCTTGGAGAGCACGGACGTACCGTCGGCAAGATGCACCTTGACGTAATTGCCCTTGGACTCGATGTAGATGATGGAATCCACGGATATCTTCACGTTCTTGTATTCCGATTTCAACAGCAACTGCCGGTCGGGTGATTCCGACGCACGGAGCAGGTCGTTCATTCTCATCCACTGTTCCGCTTTTTGCATGGCACGGTCGAACCGCTCGTAAAAGTAAGGCTTGTGCAGGAAATCGACCGCATTCACTTCGAAGCCGTCCAATGCGTAACGGGCATAAGCGGTAGTGAATATCAGGCAGCACGACGGCGGAAGTTTCCGAGCCAGTTCGATGCCCGACGTGCCGTTCATTTCGATGTCGAGCAACACGAGGTCAGGTTCCCACTCGCTCACACGCTGTATACCGAGACGCGGCGAGCTGTAAGTCTCCAATACTATGCCTCCGCGTCGTTCGCAATAGTTGCTACCTCAACCTACCAAGCCACGGTGGATGCCATGGGCGGACTAACCTCGGCCTTGATGACGACGACTGTTGTCTTCATGGCGGTGTTCATTCCGGTCAGTTTCATGGGCGGCACAACCGGCACGTTCTACACGCAGTTCGGTCTGACCATGGCGGTGGCTATCTCGCTGCTCAATGCCATGACGCTCAGTCCGGCACTGTGCGCACTCATCCTGCGTCCCCGAGCCTATGCGTCCGGCCGGAAGCCGGGTTTCTCCGACCGTTTCCATGATGCCTTCGACCATTCGTTCCGCCATGTGCAGCAGAAGTACATGAAAGGGGTGTCGTGCCTTTTCCGCCACAAGGCGATCGGCATAGGCAGCATCGTCTTGGCAGGTGTGGCGCTCGCGTTGCTGATGCACAGTACCAAGACGGGACTGGTGCCGCAGGAGGACATGGGAACCATCAACGTGAACGTGCAGACCGCGCCGGGCAACAACCTTGAAGAGACCGGACGCATCATGGACAGGATAGAGGCGGCCATACGCGACATACCGCAGATCAAGATCTACTCGCGCGTCACAGGCAAGGATGCCGTGCACAATCAGTCGGCGTCAGCCGGCTCGTTCACCATCCGCCTGAAGAACTGGAGCGAGCGCAAGAAAAAGGGCGATGACGTCAACTCGGTGATGAGGGAGATTTACCAACGGACGGACAGCATCAGCGCGGCTACCATCCGTGTCTCCACCACTCCGATGATTTCGGGCTACGGCATGAGCAACGGCTTCGACCTCTACGTGCAGGACAAGAAGGGCGGCAGTGTGGAAGACCTGCTCAAATATACCAACGATTTCATTGACGCCATGAACCAGCGCCCCGAGATATCGCGTGCCTATACCACATTTCTCTAACGCGTCATGGTGCAGGCAGCACCCGAATACAGACTCGACACCGAGGCTCTGAACAACATCTACGTGCGCAACGACAGCGGGGAGATGTCGCCCATATCCCAGTATCTCACCCTTACACGGGTGTATGGCTCGGAGAGCCTTTCTCGTTTCAACCTCTTCTCCGCCATCAGTGTCTCCGGCGTGCCTGCCGATGGCTATAGCTCCGGACAGGCCTGAAAGCGATTGAGGAAGTCGCCCGGACGGCACGGCGGGATTGCTCTTCGTGGTGCCGTCGCTGTTCTTCATTTTCCAAAGCATCGAGGAAAGAGTGATGTCC
>CAMGAL010000043.1 GCA_946007445.1 uncultured Mediterranea sp. | reverse complement strand
AAGGGTATGGAGCTTTTGCTTCATAACGTCATGATAGTCCTTGCCATAAGCATAAGTGGCGAGGGGATAGTGGTGGGGGGGATGGGTGTGTGGGGGGGCGTGGGGTGGGTGTTGGGGCAGGGCGTCGGCCAGCAGCTCGGCCATGCAGTTGGTGGACTGCTGCTTGCTCCAGAAGAAGAGGTTCTTGCCGGCGCGGGTGAAGGCCACGTAGAGCAGGTTGAGGTTGTCCACCCAGAGCTGGAGACGCTCCTTCAGGTAGTCGCCGCGATAGACGGACTCGGCCATGATGCGCGAGTAGTTGACGGGCACCAGGGGCAGCTCGTTGAAGGGGGTGACGGGGGGCTGGCACCACACCAGCTGGTTGTTGGTCTCGTTCTCCAGCTTCCAGTCGCAGAAGGGGATCAGCACCGTGTGAAACTCCAGTCCCTTGGACTTGTGGATGGAGTAGATGTGTATGCCGTTCACGCTGCTGCCGGCGATGGTCTTGCTGCAGAGCTTCTCCTCCCAATGGGTGAGGAACAGCTGCAGGTCGGAGGGGTTGTTCTGCAGGAACTCGGCCACGGCGTCGAAGAAGGCCAGCAAGTAGGCGTCCTGTCCACCCATCTGCTGCAGGTCGAAGAGGGTGTAGAGCTCTTCGAGCAGCTCTTGCAGGGGCATGAGCCGCAGTTCGTCGCGGCGCAGCATGAAGTCGGCAGGCAGCAGGGCGTCGTCGTCGCCACGCAGGTAGTCGTCCCACGTCAGGTCGCTCTGTCCCATGCGCTGGGCGTAGGAGAGTATCAGGGAGGCGCGCGCAATGAGCTGCTTCGGATTGATCAAGTAGCGGAGGGCATCCATGAGCAGGCAGACGGCGGGCGAGGCATCGAGCCGGAAGGCTTCGTCGGAGACGACGCGCAGCTGCAACGCCTGGTCGAAGTAGTCGGCAATGGCCGGTATGCTCTTGTTCTTGCGCACCAGGATGGCGATGTCGTCGGGCTGCACGCCTGCATGGAGGAGTTGCGTCACCTGCTCGCCCAGGGCGCGGAGGGTCTGCTGGGTGTACTCCTGCTCGTTCTCAGCCTCGAGGAAGCAGCCTTGCACGTAGCCTCGCTGCTCCTTTCGGGGCGAGGCTTGCTCGATGTCGGCATAGGCGTTCTGCAGCGGATAGCAGGCTTCGCCGAGCTCGTGTACGTGGCGCTCGTTGAGGTTGCTCACCGCCTGGCGGAACAGGTGGTTGTTGAAGTCAATGATGTGGGCCTCGCTGCGCCGGTTGACCTTGAGGGTCTCTACACGCACGGGGAAGGGGAATGCCGAGCCGGGCAGCCCCAGGTCGTTGAGGATGGTCCAGTCGCCGTTGCGCCAGCGGTAGATGGACTGCTTCACGTCGCCCACGATGAGGCTGTCGGCTCCTTGCGACAGGCCTTCGAGCAGCAGCAGGCGGAAGTTGTCCCACTGCATCCGGCTGGTGTCTTGAAACTCGTCAATCATCACGTTGCGCAGGTTGGCGCCTATCTTCTCGAAGACGAAGGAGGAGTCGCCTTCGCGCATCAGGCGGTGCAGCAAGGCATTGGTGTCGGAGAGCAAGAAGCGGTTGTTCTCTTGGTTGAGGCGGCGCACCTCCCGGTCGATGTGGTTGAGCAGCTGCAGCTTGTTGAGGTGCTGCAGCGAGAGGCGGCAGCTTTGCAGGGTGCGGCAGTTGACGGGGCGCAGCCGCTCGGCATCCTGCAGGATGGGCAGTAACGTCTGTTCGGCCAGGTGGATTATCTCCTTGCGGCGCTTGTGGCTCTTGCTGCTCCAGTTGGCGGGGTCGTCGAGGTGCTTCTGCAGGGTGGCGTTCATCACCTCCTTGTCAGTCAGTACGCCGTTGGCTAGCTTGCGGAAGTAGCTGCTGATGCCCTTGCTCTTGCCAGAGAGGTCGTCGGTGGTGAGATTGAGCCCTTCCAGTTCACACTCGAACTGCTCGTTGAACCCCTTCATCTGCTCCAGCACTTCCTCTTCCAGAGCTTGCAGCAGGCGGCGGTATTGCTTGACGGCATCGAGGCTTTGCAAGGTGTGGCGCAGCGACTCGCCGCGCTCGATGTACTCTTCGTTGAAGATGTTGCGGCCGAAGCTCTTGATCTCTTGTGCCACGTTCCACCGCTTGTCCTCACGGATGCGCTCTTCGATGTACTCCAGCAGCCAGGCCAGCACGGGCGAGTCGGGCGTGAGCCGTTCGATGAGGCTGTCCACCGCCTCGTCCAGCACTTCGTTGTTGTTCAGTTCGATGTTGAGGTTCGGGCTCAGCTCCAGTTCGCGGGCCAGGTTGCGCATCACCGACTGGAAGAAGGAGTCGATGGTCTCCACGCGGAAGCGGTCGTAGTCGTGCAAGAGGCAGTCGAGGGCTCTCTGTGCCCGCTGTTGCCACTCGTCATCACTCCACCCAGGTTGCTTCAGCTCCTCCTTCAGGCGCTGGAGGTAGGGGGCTGAGGCCGGGTCGCCGGTGGCTATGCCGTTGAGTTGGGTGAGGATGCGTTCCTTCATTTCGGTGGTGGCCTTGTTGGTGAAGGTCACAGCCAATATCTGTCGGTAGGCATACGGATGGATCATCAAGTGCTTGATGAACTCTACGGCCAGCGTAAAGGTCTTGCCCGAACCGGCCGATGCTTTGTAGATGAGTAGTTCCATGGCGATTGGTCAGGTTTACTCTCCCATGGATTCACGGAAGAAGTCGAAGGTTTCAAACAGGGTGTCGCGGTCGGCTGTCTGGTTGAGGGCGATGTCGCCCACGCCGTGCAGCAGG
The DNA here is from genome assembly GCA_946007445.1 of uncultured Mediterranea sp. GTDB lineage: Bacteria > Bacteroidota > Bacteroidia > Bacteroidales > Bacteroidaceae > Bacteroides. The sequence goes on along the minus strand of CAMGAL010000043.1, from coordinate 7,846 downwards.
GTGAAGTTGATGATGCCGGCTGTGTTCTTCTTGTCGTGCTTCATCAGCTCGTAGAGGTGGTCGTACTCCTGGCAAGTGAAGGCGAAGGCCCCATAGTGGCTGCGGACGAAGTCGATGCCGGCGCGGAGGGTCTCTTTGGGGAAGCCCGTCTTGAGGTACGAGAGGTAGAGCTCGCACACCAGTCCCCAGGCCACGGCGTAGCCATGCAGTACGGGGCGCTCTTGGGCCAAGGCAAGGCTCTCGAAGGCGTGGCCGATGGTGTGTCCCAGGTTGAGGGCCTTGCGGATGCCATGCTCATGAGGGTCCTGCTCGACGATGCTCTCCTTCACGGCTACCGATCGGCCCACCAGCTGCTTCAGCAGGGCATAGTCGGGCTGTTCGGTGTCGAAAGCCAGCAGTTCTTGCAGATGCTCGGTGGTGGAGATGAGCCCGTGCTTCAGCATCTCGGCGTAGCCGGAGTAGAAGTTGTGGCTGTCGAGGCTGCTGAGGAACTCCGTCTCTATCAGCACGCTGCGGGCGGGGGCGAAGCAGCCTATCTCGTTCTTCAGTCCGTTGAAGTTGATGCCCGTCTTGCCGCCTACCGAGGCGTCCACCATGGCCAGCAGGGTAGTGGGGAGGTTGATGTAAGCAATGCCGCGCTTGAAGGTGGAGGCTGCAAAGCCGCCGAGGTCCGTCACCATGCCGCCACCCAGGTTGAGCAGCAGCGAGTGGCGTGTGGCTCCGCGTTGGCTCAGCGCCATCCAGACGGAGGCCAGGGTATCGAGGGTCTTGTGTACATCTTCCGCGCCGATGACGATCTCGTCTACTCCCGCCAATTCCTGCAACCCCTCCAGTCGGGGGCGGCACAGGCGGTGGGTGTTGACATCGGTGAGGAGGAAAAGGCGGTCGTGGGGACAGCGTGCCAGGGCTTCCTGCAGGCTGCTGCCCAACTCGGTGCAGAGGATGACTTCTTGTTTGCTCATATTCGGTGGTATGTTTTGTTTATATATTCGGTGAATGGTGTGTCTATGGTCAGGTGTGTATCAGTCGGCTTCCTGCCCAGACGGCTGCCACACCGGCCGTCAGGCTGGCCAGGAGGTAGAGTCCGCACAGCAGGTACTCCCCTTGCCGTGCCAGCGTCAGGCTCTCGTGGCTGAAGGTGGAGAAGGTGGTGAATCCGCCACACAGACCGGTGGTGAGCAGCAGGCGTGTCTCGGCGCTCCAGGTGCCGTGTGCGCTGAGCCCGTAGAAGAGTCCTATCAGGAAACAGCCGGCTACGTTGGCCGTCCAGGTAGCCCAAGGGAATCCGCCTGCGGCGGCGCTGCGGGTGGCGATGAGCAGTTGCAGCAGGTAGCGCAGCACGCTGCCTGCGCCTCCTCCGACGAAGATGTATATCAAGGCTTTCACGTTCATTTCCTTTTTCCGTATAGTTTGTCTATCAGGTCGGCACGCCCCATGCGACGCAGTTCGTTGACGCTGCTGCGCCGCGCTTCGGGCTTGGACCAGCAGAAGAACATCCGTAGCAACAGCTTCTCCCGAGGGGTCTTGGCACTGAACACCGGTTCCAGCGTATAGGGATGGAAGCCCGTGTACCAGGCTTCGGTGGCCACCGTCATGGGGGTGGGGGTGAAGTCCTGTACCTGCTCGAGGTGGAAGTCCAGCCGCTTGGTGAGCACCGCCAGCTCAGCCATATCCTCTTCGTGGCAGCCGGGGTGGCTGGAGATGAAGTAGGGGATGAGCTGCTGGCGCAGGCCTGCCTCTTGGTTGATGCGGTCGAAGATGCGCTTGAAGGCCTCGAACTGCTCGAAGGGAGGCTTGCGCATGACGGACAGCACGCGTGCGGAGGTGTGTTCGGGGGCTACCTTCAGCCGGCCACTGACGTGGCGGGTTATGAGTTGGCGGGTGTTCTCCTGTGCGGCAAGGTTCTCGGCCTCGTCTTGGCTGCGGTGCAGCAGCAGGTCGTAGCGCACGCCGCTGCCTATGAAGCTCTTCTTGATGCCGGGCAGGGCATCGACCTCGCGATAGAGTTGCAGCAGGGGGCGGTGGTCGGTCAGCAGGTTGGGGCACACCTTGGGGTGGATGCACGAGGGGCGCTTGCAGCGCCGGCAGAGTTGCGTGTCCTTGCCCTTCATGCGGTACATATTGGCACTGGGTCCACCCAAGTCGGAGAGGTACCCCTTGAAATCGGGCAGCTCCGTGATGGCCTTCACTTCGCGCAGGATGCTCTCCGTGGAGCGGCTGCCGATGAACTTGCCCTGATGGGCCGAGATGGGGCAGAAGGCACATCCGCCGAAGCATCCGCGGTGGATGTTGACCGAGAACTTGATCATGTCGTAAGCCGGAATCCGTTTCCCCTTGTACTTGGGGTGGGGCAGGCGTGTGTAAGGCAGGTCGAAGCTATGGTCGAGCTCGGCCTCCGTCAGGGGCGGGTAGGGCGGATTGACCACCACCGTCTGCCCGCCTACAGCTTGCAGGATGCGAGCGGCAGCATATTTGTTGCTCTCCTCCTCGATGTGGCGGAAGTTGGCTGCCTGCTTCTTCTTCTCCTTCAGGCACTCCTCGTGGGAGTAGAGCATCAGGTCTTCCGGCAGGGGCTGCAGCAGGGCAGGCTCTATGTAGGCCGTCTGTGGCAGGTCGTGAGGGAGGATTCCGCCCGAGGATTCCATCCGTCTGACCAGCTCCACAATGGGTTTCTCGCCCATGCCGTAGATGAGCAGGTCGGCTCCACTCTCCGTCAGGATGCTGGGGCGCAAGCGGTCTTGCCAGTAGTCGTAGTGCGTCAGTCGGCGCATACTGGCCTCGATGCCTCCCACCACGACGGGCACGTCGGGAAACAGCTCCTTCAAGATGCGGGTATAGACAATCGTAGGGTATTCGGGGCGCATGTCGGGGCGCGCGTCGGGCGTATAGGCATCGTCGCTGCGCAGTCGCTTGTTGGCGGTGTACTTGTTGACCATCGAGTCCATGCAGCCGGCCGACACGCCGAAGAAGAGGCGGGGGCGCCCCAGCTTCTTGAAGTCGCGCAGGTCGTCGCGCCAGTTGGGTTGCGGCACAAGGGCTACCCTCAGTCCCTCGGCTTCGAGGATGCGACCGATGACGGCTGCTCCGAACGAGGGATGATCTACATAAGCATCGCCGCTGAAGAGGATGACGTCCAACTCCTCCCAGCTGCGCAACTCCACCTCCTTCTTGGTGGTGGGCAGCCAGTCGGTCAGGCGGTATGTGCTCATGGCTTACTCTTCCTCTTCTTCGGGTTCCTGTTCATTGAGCCATTGCAGGTAGAGCTGGATGAGTTGCTGCAGGCCAAAGGCCTTCATGTTGTTGTGATAGATGACATCGATGCAGAGGTCCAGCAGGTCTTTGCTGTCTTCCACTTGGGCGGCAATGAGCGAGCGGATATTGAGTTTCAGCTTCTCCAGCACCGATTCGTCCACGATGCCGTTGCTGTCTATCAGGTGGCGGAAGAGTCCGTATTTCTCTATCGTGGCGAGGTGTTCGTCTGAAATCTCCATCGAGCGGGTGCCCTTGGCGTTGGTTTGTATAGTGTACGTCTTCATTGCGTTTTGATGTTTTACAGATTGTTGCCACAAAGGTAAGCATAATCTTGGTGCCGACCAAAGATTGGCCGAATTATTATACCAGCGGCAGCCACAACGAGAAGCGGCTTCCGCGTCCCAACTCCGAATCTACGGTGATGCGTCCCTGAAGCCGCTCGGCGATGACGCGGCAGATGGAGAGTCCCAGGCCGGTGCCTTGCTTGAACTCGTCTTTCTTGAAGAAGCGGTTGAAGATGAGGATGCAGTCGTCTTTGCTCAGCCCGATGCCGGTGTCTTCTACGTAGAGCTCCACTTCGCGCTTCTCCTCATGCAGCGTCCAACCCAGGGTGATGCTGCCTTTGGGGGTGAACTTGGCCGCATTGGTTAGGAAGTTCATCAGTATCTGCTGGGCGCGGGTCACGTCGATGGAGATGCGCTCGTGGGCTCCCTGACCGGCGTGGCAGAGGAATTCTAAGTGCTTCGGAGCCTGCACTTGGTAGCTCTGATAGATGGAGTCGATGAAGGTGCCCACCTCCACCTGCTCGAAGCTGAACTCCATGTAGCCCGACTCGATGCGCGAGATGTCGAGGATGTCGTTCACCAGCTTCAGCAGTATGTCGTTGTTGCGGTTGATGGTCTCCACGAACTCGGCTTTCTCCTCGTCGGTCAACTCCATGTCGGGTGTGGCCAGGATGTTGCTGAATCCCACAATGGCATTCAAGGGGGTGCGTATCTCGTGGCTCATGTTGGCCAGGAACGACTCTTTCAGGTCGGCCTCTTCCATGCGTTTGCGTGCCTCCACCAGTTCCTGTTCGCGCTGCTTCATCAGGTCGATGTTGAACAGTAGGCCGAATATCTTGGTGTGTCCGTGGGTGTCCTGCTCGCCCTTCATTCGTACCTCCCACCAGGTGTAGTGTCCGCTGCCTCGGAAGTCGCATTGCAGCTGCATCACGATGTTCTGGTCGGTGGTGGTCTCGATGATTTCCTGCCGGTAGAGGGAGTGGTACTCGGGGTGTACCCACTTCATGAAGTCCAGCACGGTCAGCGGGTGGGGCTTCTGCTTCAGATAGCGCCAGAAGGCATCGTCAAACTCCACCTGGTTGTCCACCGAATGCCACACGAAGCTCTTGGTGAAGGAACTGGTTATCTCCAGTGTGTCCTGCTTCTCCTTCAGCAGCCTGAAGGCGGCCATCTGCTTGCGGGTGGCGCGTACCGCTACCCATACAGCCACGATGGTGCCTCCTATCAGCAGGGTATAGAGCAGGATGTGGAAGGTCCAGTAGGCCACGGGGTGAGCCGTGCGATAGGGCAGGTTCACGATGTGATAGCGGGCGGGAATCTGATCCAGCGTGAGGCCGTACTTCTGCGCTACCGTCCAGTCCAGGTAGTAGTCTTTCGGACTGATCTGTATGGGCAGATCGCGGGCAGGGGTGCCACGCAGCAGCTGCACGGCCATTTCGGCCTGCTCGCTGGCCCAGGTGGGGATGGAGCTGAAGTAGCCGGCCAGCAGACCGCTGCCATCGGTGCCGAAGAGGTTGTTGATGCCTGAGAATTGCTGGCGGAGCGACATGATGGCCAGCGTGTGGGAGGTGGCATCGAACTTCAGCAACAGGTAGTGCATGATGCCCGTGGGCCCCACAGCCCAAAAAAAGTTCTGGTTGCCTTTGTATTGCTTGATGTCTTCCTGGGCGGCGTTGGTGCCTATCTCGCGCATGGCGAGGCCGGTGAGGGACATGCTGTCGGCAGGCAGGTTAAAGATATGCTGCATACGATGATGCCAGTGCAGGTTGTTCAAGATGGGGTGCCCCTCCATCTGAGCCAGAATCATCTTCTCTACCTGCCGGTCGAAGAAGCCTTTGTCCAGATTGGTGCAGACATGCTGGCAGCCTGACAACTCGCGGACGACCTGCATGGTGGTGATGAAGTCTACGGTGTCTCGTATGCCCGTCACGTTGTCGTACTGCGACAGCAGGCGGTAGTTGGGGAAGCGCACACCGCCAAAGAGGATGGGGCTGTTCTTTAATTCAGCCCGATGGGTGGAGAGCAGGGCGTAGGTAGCCTGGTCTTCGGTGGTGATGACGAGGTCGGGCCAGGAGCCTTGTGTGGAGACGCTGTCTATCCAGTGGCGTACGATGCGGTCTTCGTCCACTTCAATATGGCGGTTGCACTCCATGTAGCTGAAACTCAGTTGAGCCCGTATGCCGCGTCGCTGCAGCTCCTTGCGCAGCAACTCGTTGTACTCCTCGTACTGCTCGTAGTCAAGCTCATGCGAATGGATGACCCACACCCGCTTGGTCGGGAGGGTGGCCTGATGGATGGCTACACCCATGACGGCGGCGGCAGCCAGCAGACCAACAATCACTATGTACAGACGTAATCGAGCCATGTTTATTCGTTATCAAATGCAAAGATAAGGCTACAAATTTGAAATAGCAAGAAAATATCCATTATCTTTGCAGTGCCAATCATTCAAAACATGAATCCAATGAAGACAATTCACATCCTTTGGGCAGTTCTTTCTCTCATGCTCATGGTCGCTTCGTGCGACAGTGGCCCTACGGCAGCAATTGATGTCAAGCAGAGGTTGCTTGGCAATTGGTACCTCATCAGTGTGAAGAACTTCACGACCAAGTACACGTTCATCTCCATCCGCAGCGATGGCAACTGCTACTACTCCTCTTCGCCCATCGTGGACGAGAACTCCTATCGTTGCTTCTGGAACTGCAGCCGGAGCAATACCTTTCGCCTCTACTCCAACAGTGCGGAAGAGAACTATAGCTTCACCCTGGAGTTTGCCGTCAACGATGACCTCATCCTGAACAGTGGTAACGCCACCTGCATCTACCGGCGCTATCAGAACGAGCGCAACTTGGAGATGACCTATCGGGTGATGGGTTTCTGGCAGCTGATCGATGCCACCGATGCCACCTTGCGTCGCTGTGCCTACCTGGAGGTCGATTTCAGTGGACAGGGGCGTGCCTACGATGCCAACCTCTTGCAGATAGCCACCTTCTCCTGCTTGGGAGCCGACCAGTCGGTCACGCTCTTTTTCGACCAGCAGGTGGAAAACCTCACTCTGACGGCGACTATTGACGACAAGGGCCTGTTGCAGTGTACTACCTCCGATGGTCAGGCGTTGGGTAGCTATACGCGTAGCCGTTGAACAATTTTTGCTCTCTTCTACCCAGGGCAACGCCCTGGGTCTAATGGACTACGTATCATTCGCCCTACAGGGGCAAAAGCCACTATGCGCTGTGTAAAACATGATGAATCAGTCGAATAGAGATGCTAAAACTCTGCCTTGCACTCCAGGGTAATGCGTTGCCCCGTGACGGGATGGGTGAATGACAGTGCCTCGGCGTGCAGATAGAGCCGTTCGGCCGGGTGGCCGTAGAGCGTGTCGCCCACGATGGGGCAGTGCAGCCCTGAGACATGGGCAGCGTGTACCCGAAGCTGGTGGGTGCGTCCCGTCAGCGGCTGGAACGCCACGCGGCATCGTCCTCCCTCCAGTCGTTCCAATACCTCATAGCGTGTCACGGCCGGTTTGCCTCTCTGCTCATCCACCACTTGGTAAGGACGGTTCAGAGGGTCGGCCAGCAGGGGCAGTGCAATGACTCCTTGTCCTTCGGTGGGGGTGGATTCCAGCAGGGCTACGTAACGCTTGCTGACCTGTCGCGTGGCAAACTGCTCCTGCAGCTTCTTGTAGATGTCAGGCTTTTTGGCTATGAGGATCATTCCGTTGGTAGCCATTGCTATGCGGTGTACCACACAGGGCGTGTCGCCCGGCTTCTGTCGTTGCTCGGCCCATTGCTGAATGGAAGGAGCCTGTTCCTTGCCGGGCACACTGAGCATCCCAGCCGGTTTGTGTACCACACAGAGGTAGTCGTCTTCGTAGAGAATCACGATGTGGCTCTCCTTGTGCCGATTCATCTCCTCCACCAAGGGGTGCGGCTCTATCTCCAGTCCCTGTAACATGAAGCCCAGGATGGGGCCGCACTTGCCTCGGCAGGCCGGGTAGTAGTGGCCATGCTCGCGCCCCTCGGCTTAGGGAGCGACCCCCCCCCACACCTCGGCCATGCAGAGGGGTTGCCACCCGTGCAGATAGGCCTGCTGTAACAGCTTGGGGGCGGCACATTCGCCGGCTCCGGCCGGAGGGGCGCCCTGTGGCGTGGGGGCAAAGAGGGTGTTCAGGTCTGTCTGTTCGCCACGAGCATTGCGCACCACAAACTGGTCGAAGAGCCAGTGTTGCAGGGCGACCGACCGCTGTTTGCGCTCTGCTTTTGCTTGGGCTGTCTCGGCGTGCAGGGCCTCTATCCGGCCACGCAGGTCGG
>CAMGAL010000042.1 GCA_946007445.1 uncultured Mediterranea sp. | reverse complement strand
AGTCGCCATATATCAAGATACGCTCTTTCCGTCCCATGGCCAGATTGAGGCGTTCATCACCTGGTTCTTCATCAGAGCAATGAGGGGTGTCACGACCACGCAGATGCCTTCCTGCATGAGGGCAGGCACTTGGAAGGCAATGGACTTGCCCCCTCCTGTGGGCATCAGGCCCAAGGTGTCGCGCCCCTCGCAGATACTCTGAATGATGTCCGTCTGTATGCCGCGGAAGCGGTCGTAGCCCCAATACTGCTTCAGAACCTGCAGCGCTGTCTCTATGCGGAACTCTCCCATAGGAATCAGTTGGGCTTGATGTCTTCTATCTGCAGCTGCACCTCGCCCCGCTTGTGGGTATTCTCTTCGATGGTGTAGCAGATGTCGAACGAGCGCTTGGTCTTGATGTAGCGCACGTGCGAGCTCTGCCCGAAGGCAATGCCGTTCATCACGTTGTTCGACTTGTTGTCCACCAGCTCCAGCTTGATGTGCTCCTGGTCACGGCCCACCACCTTGCTGGTCCCGTAGTCATAGACATTGTGCGTACAGAAGACGGGCTTCGCGTTGTCCGGACCGAAGGGGTTGAACTTCTTCAGGTCGGCAAAGAAGCGGGGCGTAATGTCGCGAAAGTCTATCTCGGCATTGATGTCGATGACGGCACTGGTCTGCTCGGGCAGGATGTGATGGGACACAAACTCCTCGAACCGGCGGGTGAACTCGGCCACATTCTCCACCTTCATGGAGAGGCCGGCAGCATAGGTATGTCCGCCAAAGTTCTCCAGCAAGTCGCGACAATGCTCGATGGCCTTGTAGACATCAAAGCCGGAGACGGAACGGGCCGAGCCGGTAGCCAGTTCGCCGGTGCGCGTCAAGACGACAGCCGGGCGATAGTAGATCTCCGTCAGGCGGCTGGCCACGATGCCAATCACGCCCTTGTGCCACGCCTCGTTGAAGAGCACGATGCTGCGCCGGTCGGCCAGCCCCTCCAGACCCTCCACGATGCGGTTGGCCTCTTCGGTCATGCTCTTGTCCAGGTCCTTGCGCGTCTCGTTGTACTGGTTGATCTGCCCTGCCTTCTCCAGCGCCGCCGAGAAATCCTTCTCCGTGAGCAGATCGACCGCCTCCTTGCCATTCTGTATGCGGCCGGAGGCATTGATGCGCGGCCCTATCTTGAAGACCACATCGCTCACTGTAATCTCCCGGTCGGAGAGTCCGCAGACGTCGATGATAGCCTTCATACCTACGCTCGGATTGCTGTTGAGCTGCTTCAGGCCATGATAAGCCAGGATGCGGTTTTCGCCCATGATGGGCACTATGTCCGATGCAATGCTTACGGCGCAGAGGTCCAGCAAGGGGATGAGGTGGTGGAACTCGATGCCGTTGCTGATGGCAAAAGCCTGCATGAACTTGAAGCCCACCCCGCACCCCGAGAGGTGCTCGTACGGATAGGTGTTGTCCAGGCGCTTGGCATTGAGAATAGCCACCGCAGGGGGCAGTACCTCATCGGGCACATGGTGGTCGCAGATGATGAAGTCAATACCCAACTCGCGTGCATGGGCTATCTCGTCTACGGCCTTGATGCCACAATCGAGCACAATGACCAAGGTAGCCCCCGTGCGGGCCGCATACTCCACCCCCTTGGCCGTCACCCCATATCCCTCGTTGTAACGGTCGGGCACATAATAATCCAGGTTCGAATAGAACTGCTGGATGAATTTATAGACCAGCGCTACGGCTGTGGTTCCGTCCACATCGTAGTCGCCATATATCAAGATACGCTCTTTCCGTCCCATGGCCAGATTGAGGCGTTCCACCGCCTTGTCCATATCCTTCATCAGGAATGGATTGTGTAGATCCGGCAATTGGGGGCGGAAGAACTTCTTGGCTTCTGCAGGAGTCTTGATGCCTCGCTCTGCCAGAAGTCTTCCCAGCACGGGACTAATGCCCAGCGCGCCAGCCAGTCGCTGGCTTGCCTCGGCCTGTTCGGGTGTGATGGGTAAGTAATTCCATTTGTGAGTCATTATATATTGTTTTTTCTTTTTTCCAGTCTCGGTGTCAGGCCTTGCAACCAGGCAAATTGCCCAACAAGTCGTAAAGGTAGGTAATTCTTGGCAAACGAGCATACTTTCAAATGAAAAAGTTCATTAAACACCCTCATTCTTGCTATTTTTCACAAAATAGCCGTAATTTTGCAGCCATGATAGACCAAGGAACCATCGATCGAATCTTAGATGCCGCCCAAATCGTGGATGTCGTATCGGAGTTTGTCACCCTGCGCAAACGGGGTGTCAACTACGTTGGTCTATGCCCTTTCCATGACGACAAGACCCCCTCGTTCTACGTCTCGCCGGCCAAGGGGCTCTGCAAATGCTTCGCCTGCGGCAAGGGAGGCAATGCCGTGCACTTCATCATGGAGCATGAGCAGATGAGCTACCCCGAGGCCTTGAGGTATCTGGCCAAGAAATATGGCATTGAGATACAAGAGAAGGAACTGACCAACGAACAGAAGGCAGCACTGAACGAGCGGGAAAGCCTCTTTATCGTCAATCAGTTTGCACGCGACTATTTCAAGAAGACCTTGCGCGAAACGGAAGAAGGGCGCAACATCGGCATGGCCTACTTCCGCAGCCGAGGGTTCCGCGACGACATCATCGAGAAGTTCCAGCTGGGCTACTCCACCCAGAGCCGCGACGCCCTGGCCCGCGAAGCAGAGCGACTGGGCTACAAACCGGAATTCCTCATCAAGACCGGACTCTGCTACGAGACAGAGGACAAACGCCTGCACGACCGCTTTTGGGGGCGTGTCATCTTTCCCGTCTTGACTCTGAGCGGCAAGGTGGTGGCCTTTGGCGGCCGTGTATTGGCCGCAGCAACCAAAGGCGTCAAGGTGAAATACATCAACTCGCCCGAATCGGACATCTACCACAAGAGCAACGAGCTGTATGGCATCTATCAGGCCAAACAGGCCATTGTGAAGAAGGATTGCTGCTACCTGGTGGAAGGATACACCGACGTCATCTCCATGCACCAATGCGGGGTAGAGAATGTGGTGGCCTCATCGGGCACCGCACTCACACCCGGGCAAATCAAGATGATACACCGATTCACCAACCGCATGACCGTGCTCTACGACGGCGATGCCGCAGGCATCAAGGCCTCCCTGCGAGGCATCGACATGCTGCTGGAAGAGGGAATGAACATCAAAGTGTGCCTACTGCCCGATGGCGACGACCCCGACTCCTTTGCCCGCAAGCATAGCTCGTCGGAGTTTCAGGCCTTCATTGCCCAGCACGAAACGGACTTCATGCGCTTCAAGGCCAACCTGCTGATGGACGAAGCCGGACGCGACCCCATGCGGCGGGCCGAACTGATCAGCAGCATGGTGCAGAGCATTTCGGTCATTCCCGAAGCCATCATGCGCGATGTCTACATCAAGGAGTGTGCCTCACTGCTGCAAGTCGAAGAGAGACTGCTGGTGAAGGAAGTGGCCCGCCGACGCGAGGCACAAGCGACCCAACGGGCCACCCAGGCAGAACGCGAGCGCGAGCGCTTGGCTCGCACACAGGCCGCTGCCGACTCGCACCTGCAATCCCCTCCCCCTCCCGCAGCCGGAGAACTGCCTACGCCGATGGACGAAGCTGCCTACCAACAACTGATGCCGCCCCCCGAGACACCCCCGACCGAGAGTGCCTACGAGAGCTACATCCCCTCAGCCGCCCGAGAGAAAGCCGAGTTCTACGAATACGAACGGCAAATCCTACAGATGATTGTGCGCTACGGCGAACGGGTGATGTGCCACAATGAAGCGGAAGCCCCCATCACGGTGATAGACTATGTGGTGAACGACCTGCGCAACGACAACCTGGCCTTCCACAATCCCCTGCACCGGCAGATACTGGACGAGGCAGTCGCCCATCAGCATGACGAGGGGTTCCAGGCCGAGCACTTCTTTCTGGCACATCCCGACCCCCACATCAGCCGGATGTGCGCCGAGCTGGTGAGCAGTCGCTACCAACTGAGCAAGTACCACTCCCGCGGGCAGAAAGTCGTGGCCGACGAAGAGCGGCTGCTCGAGCTGGTGCCCAAGTTGGAGACTAGCTTCAAGGTGGCCATCGTGACGGAAGAGCTGAAGCACATCATCATGCACCTGCAAGACCCTACCATCATTGCCGACGAGGATCGTTGCAACGAAGTGATGCGCCGATACAACGAGCTACGTCAGGTGCAGAGTGCCATGGCCAAGTCGCTGGGCGACCGCGTGGTCATCCGCTCCTGACAGCCTGCCCTACTTCATGAATACGAAATAGACCGCCATGACCAGGCAGAGGAAAGCCGCCGCATGGTTCCAGTGGAGTGACTCACCCTTGAACAGCACAGTGGTAAAGAGCGTGAAGACGATTAAGGTCACGACCTCCTGAATCACCTTGAGCTGCATCAGCGAGAAGGGGCCTCCGTTGCCTTGGAAACCAATCCGGTTGGCGGGTACTTGGCATGAGTACTCCATCAAAGCGATACCCCATGAGAAGACCACCACCAGCCACAACGGCCAGTGGGTACTGATTTTCATTTCCTGCAACTTCAAATGCCCGTACCAGGCAAAGGTCATGAACACGTTGGATACGACCAACAGCAGAATGGTATAAAACGATTTCATTTTGAGTTATTTAGTTCTTTAGTTTTTAAGTTTTTGAGGTTTTGAGTGGGTAAGTTCGGAACGATTCGGAAGCAGCTCCTGCTGTACATTGGACATGCTGCTCCACAAGCTGTAGCGTGCCTCCGGATTCATCTGCTCCAGCTGACGGAACACCTCCTTCATCTGACTGCGGTGTGAATCGGTTTCGTAAGGACAATTCTTCAGTTGCTTGTGATAGCCATGTACATCGGACAGGCGGGCAATGTCGGCTTCGGCCACCAAGCACATGGGGCGGATAATCGTCATATCAAACTTCTTCATGACCAGTCGCGGTGGCATGGTGCTGAAAGCTCCCTGAAAGGTGAGATTCATCAGCAACGTCTGCAGGATGTCATCCTGATGGTGCCCCAGAGCTATCTTGTTGCATCGCTGCTCGTGTGCCACGGTGAATAGTGCTTTCCGCCGATTCCAAGAGCAGAGGAAGCAGGGCGACTTGCGGGTATCGGTCGAGGCATCAAAACCGGTCTCTGCCAAGTAGAAGGGGACTCCCCGCTCCTCGCAGAAACTACGCAGATAATCCACATCGCTCCGATAAGGGATATTCGTCATCACCACATGGGCCGCCACGACCTCGATACGCGGCTTGAAGATGCGCTGCTGGCGGGCCAGCAATTCCAATAGGGCCAGCGAGTCTTTGCCGCCCGACAAGGCCACCAAGATGCGGTCTCCCTCCTCAATCAAGCCATACTCCACCACCCCTTTGCTGTATCGACGCACGATGCGGCGCCACACTTCCTCGTTTTCGTCAGACTGATGCATACTCCATGTTCTTCTTCGTTCGGGCTGCAAAAATAGTACAAAAGAATGAATTAAAGAAGAATTAACATTGTTAGGATGGCAGGAGCCGCATAAATTTGTACTTTTGGTGAATTAAACAGTAAACAGAGACATCATGAACCGTAAAATAGCCCTGTTGGCCCTGCTCGTTACCCTCTGGTTGCCCCATGAAGCAGATGCCCAAAACGCGCAGCAAGCCAAGACCCTCTATACGCAGGGACGCTACGAAGAAGCGCTCCCCCTCCTACGCAAACTGGTCCAGCAGACGCCGGCCAACGGCACCTACCGCCTTTGGTGCGGCGTGGCGTGTATGCAGACGGGCCAGAGCCAAGAGGCCATCCGACACCTGGAGGCGGCCGTGAAGCGGCGCACCACCAGCGCGCAATACTACCTGGCCCAAGCCTACTGCCAGGCCTATCGCTGTGAAGAGGCCGTCAGCACGTGTGAAGAGTACATCAGTGAACTGGAGAAGCGCAAGCGCTCCACCGCCGATGCCGAAACGCTTTTGGAAACCTGCAAGAGCCTGCAACGCATGATGAAGGGCGTGGAGCAGGTCTGCGTGGTGGACAGCTTTGTGGTGGACAAGGAGCACCTGCTCGAGGCCTTCCGCCTCAGTCCTGAGGCCGGCAAGCTCTACACCTACGATTCCTACTTCGGTCAGAACGGACGAAAGGGCGGCACCGTGTTTGAGACCGAGCTGGGCAACAAGGCCTACTACAGCGAGATGCAACCCGACCGCACCCACGCCATCCTCTCGCGCAACAAGCTGATGGACGACTGGAGCGCAGGCACCCTGCTGCCCGGCGAGATCAAGGAAGGGGTCAATGCCAACTATCCGTTTGTCCTGAACGACGGCGTCACCATCTATTATGCCGCCGACGGGCCTAACTCCATAGGCGGTTACGACATCTTTGTCACCCGATACAATACCAATACCGGCAGCTACTTGACGCCCGACAACATCGGAATGCCCTTCAACTCACCGGCCAACGACTACCTGTATGTCATTGACGAATATCTCCATCTCGGCTGGTTCGCCTCCGACCGCTTCCAGCCCGAAGGCAAGGTATGCGTGTACCTCTTTATCCCCAACAGTTCCAAGCAGGTGTACAACTACGAGGCGATGGATCTCGACCGGCTCATCCAGCTGGCCCGTCTGACCTCCATCCGTGCCACCTGGCAAGACCCGCAGGCCGTCGAAGAGGCGCGACAGCGGTTGCACGCCCTCCACTCGGACAGCTCCACACAGAACACCCAAGGCCAAAAGGAATTTGAATTCGTTCTCAACGACCGGCTGACCTACACCCGCCTCAGCGACTTCCGCACTGACGAGGGGCGCCAACATTTCCGCCAATACTGCCAAGCCGAACTCGACCTCCTGCGTGCCGAGGAGAAACTGGCCACCCTGCGCCAACAATATGCCGACACGACTGCCGACGGGAAGCGCCAGCTGGCTCCGGCTATCCTCGATCTGGAGAAGAGGATTCCGGCGTTGCGGCAGAGTGCCGATGCTGCAGCCCGTCAAGTTCGACAAGCCGAATTGTCCCATCCTTAATTTTTACCCCTACGCTTATGGAGATACTCATCATCCTTCTGTTGCTCTTGGCAGGCATCTTGTTTCTGCTGGCCGAGCTTTTTCTCATCCCGGGGACCAGCTTAGCCTCCCTGCTCTCATTGGGCTTCTTTGCCTACGCCAACTATTATGCCTTCACGGTTCTGGGCACCACGGCAGGCGTTGTGACCCTCTGCTGTTCCGTCGTGATTGGGGCCGCTTCGCTGGTCTGGTTCATGCGCTCCAAGACCTTGGACCGTATTTCCCTGAAGACCACCCTGAGCGGATCCGTCCATCGGGATGAAGCCAACCGAGTACATGTGGGCGATACCGGCGTGACCCTTACCCGTCTGGCCCTGATTGGACAAGCCCGCATCGGCGAATACATCGTCGAGGTCAAGTCAGCCAGTGGCCTGCTGGATGAAAAGACTCCCATCCGTGTGACGCGCATCGATGGCGGAACACTCTGGGTCGAACGTCTGGAAGCCTGATTTCTACGTATCAAAAAACTGATTCATTAACCCATAAAAACTCAATGACATGATGGAACCCACTTCTATGTATTTCACCCTCTTCATCGTAGTTGGAGCTATTGCCTTTCTGGCCATCTTTTTCCATTACGTTCCGTTCTTCCTCTGGCTCTCAGCCAAGGTTTCTGGAGTGAACATCTCTTTGGTACAGCTATTTCTGATGCGCATCCGTAATGTGCCACCCCATATCATCGTGCCCGGACTCATCGAGGCCCACAAAGCCGGCCTCAGCAACATTACCCGCGACGAACTGGAAGCCCACTACATGGCCGGTGGCCACGTGGAGCGGGTGGTACATGCCCTGGTGTCGGCCTCCAAGGCCAACATCGACCTCTCTTTCAAGGACGCCACAGGCATTGACCTGGCCGGACGCGATGTGTTCGAGGCTGTACAGATGTCCGTCAACCCCAAGGTAATAGACACTCCCCCCGTCACCGCCGTGGCCAAGGACGGTATTCAGCTGATAGCCAAAGCCCGCGTCACGGAGCTTGCCAAGTTTCGCCAGTTGGTGGGCGGTTCCGGCGAAGAGACCGTCTTGGCCCGCGTAGGCGAAGGCATCGTCTCCTCCATCGGTTCGTCTGAAAACCACAAGTCGGTGCTCGAAAATCCCGACTCCATCTCCAAGCTGGTGCTCCGCAAAGGACTGGATGCCGGCACAGCCTTCGAGATTCTCTCCATTGACATCGCCGACATCGACATAGGCAAGAACATCGGTGCCTCGCTGCAGATTGACCAGGCCAATGCCGACAAGAACATTGCCCAAGCCAAGGCCGAGGAACGACGCGCCATGGCCGTGGCCAGCGAGCAGGAGATGAAGGCCAAAGCCCAAGAGGCACGCGCCAAAGTGATAGAGGCCGAAGCCGAAGTGCCCAAGGCCATGGCCGAAGCCTTCCGCAACGGCAACCTCGGTATCATGGATTACTACCGCATGAAGAACATCGAGGCCGATACCCAGATGCGGGAGAACATTGCCAAGCCGACCGGCAGCAGCCCCTGCAACACGCCGCTGGGCAAGTAGAATGATATATACAACAAACCATAAGGACAGACTATGAGATATTTTGCACCATCCGAACTCATCATCAATGACGACGGTTCCGTATTTCACCTCCACGTCAAACCCGAATGGCTGGCCGACAAGGTCATCCTCGTAGGCGACCCCGGCCGCGTGGCCTTGGTATCCGCCTATTTCGACTCCATAGAGGTGGAAGCTCAAAGCCGTGAGTTCACCACGGTCACCGGCATGTACAAAGGCAAGCGCATCACCGTGGTGTCTACCGGCATAGGATGCGACAACATCGACATCGTGCTCAACGAGCTGGACGCCTTGGCCAACATCGATTTCCAGACCCGCCAGCAGAAGTCCACGCTGCGGCAGTTGGAACTGGTGCGCATCGGTACCTGCGGCGGCCTGCAGCCATACACGCCCGTAGGCACCTTTGTATGCTCCGAAAAGTCTATCGGTTTCGACGGACTGCTCAACTTCTATGCCGGTCGCAACGACGTATGCGACCTGCCCATGGAGCAAGCCTTCATCCAGCACATGGGGTGGACGGGAAACATGTGCCAACCCTATCCCTATGTCATCGATGCCGACCACGAGCTGATGGAGCGCATCTCTGCTGACGACATGGTGCGCGGCGTGACCATTGCCGCCGGAGGATTCTTCGGTCCCCAAGGGCGAGAGTTGCGTATCCCCCTGGCCGATCCTCATCAGAACGAGAAGATAGAACGCTTCGAATACCAAGGCCGCCGCATCACCAACTTCGAGATGGAAAGTTCCGCTTTATCCGGTCTGGCCCGCCTGATGGGTCACAAGGCCGTGACCGTCTGCATGGTCATAGCCAACCGCCTTATCAAGGAGGCCAACACCGGCTACAAGAACAGCATCACCCACCTCATAGAGACCGTATTGGAACGCATCTGATTTTTAACTGACCGCATGAACGAACTGCAACAAGATACCATCTGCGCCATAGCCACCGCCCAAGGAGGGGCGGTAGGCATGGTGCGCGTCTCCGGCCCTGAGGCCATCTCCATCACCTCCTCCCTCTTCCACCCCATCCATCCACGGGAAGAGCTGACCAAGCGACCCGGCTACACACTCTCCTTCGGACGGATTATGGATGGCACAGCACTCATCGACGAGGTATTGGTGAGCCTCTTCCGCTCCCCACACAGCTACACCGGCGAAGACAGCACAGAGATTTCTTGTCACGGTTCACCCTACATCCTGCAACGGGTCTTGCAACTGCTCATCCGCCAAGGGGCCCGCCTGGCTCATCCCGGCGAGTTCACCCAACGCGCCTTCCTAAACGGCAAGATGGATCTCAGCCAAGCCGAAGCCGTGGCCGACCTGATAGCCTCCTCTTCAGCCGCCTCCCACCACCTGGCCGTCAGTCAGATGAGAGGAAACTTCAGCAAGCAGCTGGGCGACCTGCGCAACCGCCTGCTCCACTTCACCTCGCTGATAGAACTGGAACTGGACTTCAGCGACCATGAGGAGCTGGAGTTTGCCAATCGGGACGAACTCCTGCAGCTGGCCACCGAGATTGAGCAAACCCTCGCCCGACTGGTTCACTCCTTCCGAGTGGGCAACGCCATCAAGCAGGGCGTGCCCGTAGCCATCGTCGGCGAGACCAACGTAGGCAAGTCCACCCTGCTCAATGCCCTGGTAGGCGATGAGCGGGCCATCGTGAGCGACATACACGGCACCACCCGCGATGTCATCGAGGACTGCATCACCCTGGGAGGCATCCTCTTCCGCTTCATCGACACAGCCGGCATCCGCGCTACCGACGATACCATCGAGACACTGGGCATCGAGCGTACTTTCCAGAAGATAGCCCAAGCCTCCATCGTGCTCTGGATGGTGGATGCCACCTGCGCCCCGACCCAGATGGAGCAACTGGCCCCACAGATTCTCCCCCTGTGTCAAGACAAGCAGCTGCTTGTGATCCTCAACAAGAGCGACCTCGCTCCTACCCTCACGCCCACCACCCTACCGCTGCCTGAGGGCATCCGCACCCTCTGCCTTTCGGCCAAGCAGCACGAAGGACTCGCCGAACTGGAGCAGGCACTCATACAGGCTGCCCGTTTGCCCGATATCTCCCAACAGGACGTCATCGTGACCACAGCCCACCACTACGAAACCCATACCCAAGCCCTAAGCTCCATCCACCCCCCACCCCAACCACAACA
>CAMGAL010000041.1 GCA_946007445.1 uncultured Mediterranea sp. | reverse complement strand
TGATTTTTTTTGTACTTTTGCTGGCCTTTAAACGTTAATAATACCGAACCTATGATACAGACCCGATTGAGAGGAATGGGAGTAGCCTTGATTACTCCATTTAAGGAAGACGAGAGTGTCGACTATGACGCACTCTTGCGCATGGTAGACTATTTGCTACAGAATCATGCAGATTTTCTCTGTGTGCTCGGCACCACGGCAGAGACTCCGACCTTGACTGATGAGGAGAAAAAGAAAATCAAACGCTTGGTCATCGAACGTGTCAATGGCCGAATCCCCATCCTGCTGGGTGTAGGAGGAAACAATACACGGGCCGTGGTCGAAACGCTAAAAAACGACGATTTCACCGGCGTAGATGCCATCCTCTCTGTAGTGCCTTATTATAACAAACCTTCGCAAGAAGGTATCTACCAGCACTACAAGGCCATTGCCCAAGCTACCGACCTTCCCATCGTGCTCTATAACGTACCCGGACGTACAGGCGTCAACATGAAAGCCGAAACCACCCTACGCATTGCCCGCGATTTCAAGAACGTCATTGCCGTGAAGGAAGCCTCGGGCGACATCACCCAGATGGACGACATCATCAAGAACAAGCCGGCCAACTTTGACGTTATCTCAGGCGACGACGGCATTACCTTCCCGCTGATTACACTCGGCGCCGTAGGCATCATATCGGTCATCGGCAACGCTTTCCCCCGCGAATTCAGCCGCATGGTACGCCTGGCCCTGCAGGGCGACTATGCCAACGCCCTCACCATTCACCACAAGTTTGCCGAACTCTTCAAGCTGCTCTTTGTGGACGGCAATCCGGCCGGCGTCAAGGCCATGCTGAGTGTCATGGGTATGATAGAGAACAAGCTCCGCTTGCCGCTTGTCCCGACCCGCATTACCACCTTCGAGGCCATGCGCAAGATTCTCGACGAACTGAATATCAAGTGCTGATAAACATAGGCTTTAGCCATCGTAAACCCCTTGTTTGGCGTGCCTAAACAAGGGGTTTGCTATATACGGACGGCCTCTTTGTTTATTTGGGTTTATGCCACAGCTATTAAACAAAAAGCCTCCGCAAAGACTTGCAGAGGCTTTCGTGATCGCGACAGGATTCAAACCTGTAACCGGCTGATCCGTAGTCAGCTACTCTATTCAGTTGAGCTACGCGACCGTTAAACTTGTGACTCCTATAGGATTCAAACCTATAACCTTTTGATCCGTAGTCAAATGCTCTATTCAGTTGAGCTAAGGAGCCGTTTCGTTTAACGGGTGCAAAGATACGGAGTTTTTCTGAACCTGCAAACATTTGGGGGATTTTTTTTGCAAAAAATCTACTCGATAAATCGGTAGTTGAACAGCTGCCAGCCCAGCGTAATGCCCACATTCCACTCCTTATGCGGTGAGCTATAGTGGTTTACATAGCCCGATATAGCCCCGAAAGGCAGTTGGCAGACCAACGACACTTCTCCGATGTATTCGAAGCGGGAGAAGGTTTTGCCGTAGTAGGGCTTGTTCTGCTCGTTGCGCAGGATAGGGAAAATGGGCATGAATCCGTAGAACTCCGTGCGGAGCTGAAACATGTCGTTGAAGCGATAGATGGGCCGGATGCCTGCTCCGATGAACTGGTTGGCCCGAAAGGCCTCGTTGTAGACCAGCTGGCTGTGGGGCGTAGGCGAAAAGTCGCGCGCCTGCATCATGGTGGCCTCATAGTTTTCCGAGAAGTTCTTGGAGGAGTAGACCATCTGAGCCATCCCTCCGAGGGTGAAGGTGTGGGTCATCCGATGATACGCCTCCTTCAGATACGACACCTGCAGCCACGCCTGGTTTTGCTCCCACGAGGAAATTAGGTCGGCACTGCCCGGCCTGAAGGTCTCCTTACCCGAGAATATCTGCGCCAGCAAGCACTCGTAATGGCCTTGCGTGGCAAACTGGCGCGCGTTGAGCGTGCTGCCATAGAACCCCACAGAGCCCCCCACCAGGTTGTAGTGACTCCGGTCCAGCTTGTCCTTCTGGAAGTTGATGACGTTGGATTGGGTATACTCATCCTCCAGCCGGGCGGCACCTATGCTGAACTCGGCCCGCTTGTTGGCCAAGAAGGGAAGAGCCATTACAAGTTTGACAAACCTCTCTTCCTTGGAGTTGAACGAAGGGGTGTTGTTTTTGGAGAATAGTTTGCTCTTCTCATAATAGTCAAAGGTTGATATCGAGGCTATTAAGCGGAATGAAAGCGGAATGCGCGAAGGAATGTCAATACGCCCCATTAGCTGGGCATTATTGTATATTTTTCCCAACTGTCCGTCGAAGTTTATCCCCTTGGAATAGTAGTCCAGGTTGTGATACCCCAGTCCCAAGTACATCTGGTTGGAGCTGGTGGTGGAGATGCTGCCTCCCATGCGGACCGAAAAGTCGTTTTCTATCTTCACCTTCAGGTGCAGTGAGTAGTATCCCGTCTCCGGGTCATAGACGGCGTGAGGGATGATTTCCGAAATCATATTGTCGGCCAGCAGTCGGAAGTAGCCACGCTTCAGCTCTTCGTACGTGAAGGGCACGTCTTCTGCGTCCTGAAACTCCTTGCGGATGTAGGCCTGCTGCTTGGCATTGGCCCCCTCGATGTGGATGTCCCGAAAGCGCAGTTGGGGCAGGTTACTACGATACACCATGCGTTTGAGCCGTACGTTCTCATGATTGCTTCGTCGGTGTATGCGCCCCTTGATGGAGTCCATCAGGCTGATGGTGCGCTGATACCCGATGTCGTGCAGTTCCTTCAGCCGGTCGAAATCCAGCAGGCTGACATCGTCGTACTTGAAGGTCATGAGTATGCCATCTTCCTCGGGGATGGTGTAGTCGGTCTTCTGCATCACCATGTTCTCTATCTGGCTCATCAGGTCGTGCTCGTTGGGCTTGTCGGGATTGGCCGATACGACACTGCCTATCAGGATGTCGGGATGAAAGTCCTCCCGCATCACGTCGGTGGGAAAATTGTTGTAGATGCCCCCATCGTAGGCCAGGGTGCTGTCTATCTCAATGGGCTTGAACACAAAGGGGAAGCTCATGGAGGCCCGAACTGCGTCGCCCAAGTCGCCTCGCCGCATGATGAGGGGCTTCTTGTGGTACACATCGGACGCCACACAACGGAACGGCACGAACAGCCGGTCGAAGTCGCCCCCGCACGAAGCCGTGGCTTTGGCAAACAGTTCCACAAAGACCAGGTTCATCTGGATGGGGCTCACCATGTTGGTAGGAAGGCGCAGCGAACTGACATTCAGCGTGTCTTTCAACTTAAACCGGAGGTTGAAGAACTCGGGAGTGGGCCGGTTCTTCTTGAAGTAGTACTCGTATCTCGGTTCCACTTTGCCGGAGTACCACCGCTTGAAGTCGTCCGAACGGAGCAGGGCCTCCATGTCGTCGGGCGAGTAGCCCATGGCATAGAGTGCACCGATGATGGCTCCCATCGAGGTACCGGCAATGTAGTCGATGGGGATGTCGTTCTCCTCCAGGGCCCGGATGATGCCGATGTGGGTCAGCCCCTTGGCTCCGCCGCCGCTCAGCACGAGGCCTACCCGCTGAGCCAGCACGGGTTGCCCGGTCAGCAGCAGGCTGCAGAGCAGCAACAGGTTGAGTAAGATTTTCTGTATATATCGATCCATCAGGAGTAGATTCGTTGGTTAATCGCCCCAAATATAGGCATTATTTTCAAAAAATCCCCAATTCAACGAGATTATTTTCATCATAAAGCTAAAAATAATACAAAAAAAAAGCGTGTGGTCTCCGCCGATAGCCGGCGAGGGAACCACACGCTTGGTGCAAGTTATTTTCAATTGTTCTGTTTAGCCTATCAGGTCGATGCTGCGCTTGACAAAGTTGTTCAACGCTTCGCCTTTCAGCATACCGTTCTGCAAGAGAGCCAGATCAATGAGCTGGCGGATGACCTTGTTGTCGGCCGCATACTCTTTCCAGAGCTGCTCCTTCTGTCCCTTCAGTTCGTTCCACTTCTTGTCCAGACGTTCCACTTCGTCCTTGTCAGCCGTGGGGATCTCCTCGTCTTTCTTGCCCTTCTGCTGGTCCTTCAGGTCGTTACGCTGCTTGTTGACGGCGTCCATCTCCTTCTGGATGCTCTCTACGCGGGTGGCACAAGCTCCCTCTTCGCCGGCCAGTACCTCTTTGATGAGCTTATGGTCGGCATTGAGCACCAGGTTGTACATGTCGGGCATCTCGCCGTAGAAGCTCATGCCGGCCTGTATGTTGGCCATCTCCTTCATGCGTCGCATGTATTCGCTCTGGGTGATCATCACCGGCGCTGTCTGTGCGCCCAGGGCCTCCGCCTGTACGTTGAACTCGGCCTTCTCCATCTGAGGCAGCTGGCTCTTGAACAGGGTGGACAGGGCATCCTGTTCGTTGGCCGAGAGGGTGCTCTGTTGCTTCTCCTCCTTCACGACGAGGCGGTCAATGGTGTCGCTGTCCACGCGGGTGAAGCGGGCTTTCTCCAGCTTCTGCTCCAGCATTCCTACGACGGCGATGTCCAGCTGGCCATCCATCAGCAACACGTTGTAGCCCTTGTTCTTGGCTGCCTCGATGTAGCTGTACTGCTCCTCCTTGTGGTTGGCGTAGAGGTAGATGAGGTTGCCGTCCTTGTCCGTCTGGTTCTCCTTGATGAGTGTCTTGTACTCGTCGAAGGTGTAGCACTTGCCGTCGGTGTCGGTGAAGAGGGCGAAATCCTTGGCGCGGTCGTAGAAGTCCTCTTGCGTCAGCATACCGTAGTGGATGAAAATCTTCAAGTCGGCCCACTTCTCCTCAAACTGCTTGCGGTCGTTCTTGAAGATGCCCTGCAGGCGGTCGGACACCTTCTTGGTGATGTAGGTGGAGATTTTCTTCACGTTGGAGTCGCTCTGCAGGTACGAACGCGACACGTTCAGCGGGATGTCCGGCGAGTCGAGCACGCCGTGCAGCAGTGTCAGGAAGTCGGGCACGATGCCTTCCACCGAGTCGGTGACGTAGACCTGGTTGCAGTAGAGCTGTATCTTGTTCTTGTTCAGCTCGATGTTGCTCTTCACCTTCGGGAAGTAGAGCACGCCGGTGAGGTGGAACGGATAGTCCACGTTGAGGTGAATCCAGAACAGCGGCTCGTCGGCCATGGGATAGAGCTTGGAGTAGAACTCCTTGTAGTCCTCGTCCTTCAGCTCGCTGGGCTTGCGTGTCCACAGGGGGTTGGTGTCGTTGATGACGTTGTCTTCAGCGGTCTCCACCTGCTTGCCGTCCTTCCACTCCTTCTTCTTGCCGAACGCTACGAGCACGGGCAGGAAGCTGCAGTACTTCTTGAGCAGCGACGAGAGGCGTGCCTCCTCGAGGAACTCCTTGCAGTCGTCGTCGATGTAGAGCACGATGTCGGTACCACGGTCGGCCTTCTCGGTCTCTTCGATGGTGAACTCAGGACTGCCGTCGCAGCTCCACTTCACGGCCTGGGCACCCTCTTTGTACGAGCGGGTGATGATTTCCACCTTCTTGGCCACCATGAAGGCCGAGTAGAAGCCCAGTCCGAAGTGACCAATGATGGCATTGGCATCGTTCTTATACTTCTCCAGGAAGTCGTTGGCGCCCGAGAAGGCTATCTGGTTGATGTATTTGTCAATCTCCTCAGCGGTCAGTCCGATACCGCGGTCGCTCACGGTGATGGTCTCTTTGTCTAGCGATACGCGGACCGTCAGGTCACCCAGCTCACCCTTGAACTCACCGATGGAGGAGAGGGTCTTCAGCTTCTGGGTGGCATCGACGGCATTGGACACCAACTCGCGGAGGAAAATTTCGTTCTCACTGTAGAGGAACTTTTTGATGACGGGGAAGATGTTCTCTGTAGTAACCCCGATATTGCCTTTCTGCATAGACATACTATTATTATATATTGTTTGTTTATTCGTTTTGCCGAAGATAGGGCAAAAAAAATGCCAGCCTTGCGGAGGCTGACATTTTGTCGGTTTTATGGAAGGTGGTTGTCACTCTTGTCCTTGCTGTATCTCGATGGCATCCCGGCTCTCGTTGAGCAGGGCGCGGAGGGTGTCGCCGGGCTGCAGGTGTCCGTCCACCAGCTGTTCGGACAGACTGTCCTCCAGGTAGTTCTGGATGGCACGCTTCAGCGGGCGTGCGCCAAACTGCACGTCGTAGCCCTTGCCGGCCAGGAAGTGACGCACGGCCTGCTCCACGTCGAGCCGGTAACCCATGTTCTCCAGCCGGCGGCCCAGCTTCTCCACCTCCAGATCCACGATGCGCTCGATGGCTTCGGGCGAGAGTTGGTCGAAGGTGATAATCTCGTCAATACGGTTCAGGAACTCCGGCGCAAACTGCTTGTTCAGCGCCTTTTGGATGACGCTCTGCGAATACTCCTTGTCGATGGCGCGTTGCTGCGAGGCGAAGCCCACTCCTCGGCCGAACTCCTTGAGCTGGCGGGTGCCGATGTTGGAGGTCATAATGATGACGGTGTTCTTGAAGTCCACCGTCCGACCGGCTCCATCGGTCAGCCGTCCTTCGTCCATCACCTGCAGGAAGATGCTGAACACGTCGGGGTGGGCCTTCTCTATCTCATCAAACAGCAGGATGGAGTAGGGCTTGCGGCGCACCTTCTCGGTGAGCTGTCCGCCCTCTTCGTAGCCTATGTAGCCGGGGGTGGCACCCACCAGGCGGCTCACCGTGTGGCGGTCTACGAACTCGCTCATGTCGATGCGTATCAGGGCATCTTCCGAACCGAACATATACTTGGCCAACTGCTTGGCCAGGTAGGTCTTGCCCACGCCCGTGGGGCCCAGGAAGAGGAAGGTGCCGATGGGGCGGTTGGGGTCTTTCAGGCCCACGCGGCTGCGTATGATGGCTTTCGTCAGCTTCTCGATGGCGGCATCTTGCGCCACCACGACCGACTGCAGGCGCTCCTTCATGCCTGCCAATCGGGCACCTTCGCTTTGCGCCATGCGTTGCACAGGCACGCCCGACATCATCGATACCACCTCGGCTATCTGCTCGGCATCCACCGTCTGGGGCTGCTCTTGCTGCTGCTGTTCCCACTCGTTCTTCATCTCTTCCAAGCGGTACTCCAAGGCTTTCTCGCGGTCGCGGTAGCCGGCAGCCAGCTCGTAATTCTGCGATTTCACCGCAGCGGTCTTCTGCTGGCGAGCTTCGGCCAGCTGCTTCTCCTGCTCCTCAATCTCCTTGGGCACATGGATATGGCTCAGGCGGCAGCGTGAGCCTGCCTCGTCCAGCGCATCGATGGCCTTGTCGGGGAAGCTGCGGTCGGAGATGTAGCGGCCTGTCAATTTGACACATGCCTGCAGGGCCTCGTCGGTGTAGCACACATGATGGTGCTCCTCATACTTGTCCTTGATGTTCTTCAGGATCTCCAGCGTCTCCTCTTCCGAGGCCGGCTCCACGATGATCTTCTGGAAGCGGCGCTCCAGGGCTCCGTCCTTCTCGATGCTCTTGCGGTACTCGTCCATTGTGGTGGCTCCGATGCACTGGATGTCGCCTCGGGCCAGAGCCGGCTTCAGGATATTGGCGGCATCCATCGTGCCGGGTGCCGAGCCGGCGCCCACGATGGTGTGCAGCTCGTCGATGAAGAGTATCACCTGAGGATTCTTCTGCAACTCGTTGATAATGGACTGCATACGCTCCTCAAACTGTCCGCGGAACTTCGTGCCGGCCACTACCGACGACATGTCGAGCATCACCACCCGCTTGTCGAACAGGATGCGCGACACCTTCTTCTGCACGATGCGCAGGGCCAGTCCCTCCACGATGGCCGACTTGCCCACACCGGGTTCGCCTATCAGCACCGGGTTGTTCTTCTTCCTCCGGCTCAGGATTTGAGCCACCCGTTCTATCTCCGTTTCGCGTCCCACCACGGGGTCCAGCCGGTTCTCGGCGGCAATGCGTGTCATGTCGATGCGGAAGCGGTCGAGCACCGGTGTCTCGTTGGTCGGACGGGCCGAGGTCCCCTGCTGTGCCGTCGGACTCTTGTCGGCTGCGGGCTGGGTGTTCTGGCCGCTGTAGGAGAGAAATCCGTCGTCCTCCTCGCCATCCTCCTCATCGTCCTCTTCGCGCAGGTCGGTCATCTCGCTGATCTGTCCGGACTGTCTGTATTTCAGCTCTTTGGCCACGGTGTTGTAGTGGATGTTCATGTCGTTCAGCGCATCGCCCACACGGTTGGTGCCCTCCTTCAGCAGGGCCAGCAGCAGGTGTTCGCTATCTACGATAGAGCTGTGGGTCAGGCGAGCCTCCAGGATGCACATCTTCAGGATGCAGGAGGTCAGTTTGGAGACCGGTATGAGGTCTATGTCAGGCGTGGAGTTTTGGCTCTCGTTCTTCATATACTTCTCCACCACCATGCGGAGCAGCATCAGGTCCACATCCAGCTTGTTCAGTATGTCGATGGCCGTACCGCCTCCGTCGCGCAACATGCCCAGCATCAGGTGTTCAGGTGTTATCTCCTTGTTTTTCAGTCGATAAGCCTCCTCCTTGCTGTATATCAGTATGTTTGAAACTCGTTGTGAAAATTGATTGTTCATACGTTGGGTATCTCCTTCTATTTGTATTTTAAGCGTACAAAGTTACACATTTTCCGTCATTCTTGCACGACCTATCTTTATTATGTTCCATACAAATGTCGTGCCACGTTTTCAGCGTTCCTCGCCAGGAAAATGTTTTGGTGAAAATAAATGCCTCTACTCACCCGATGATGATTCCTGTGATACTGCCCCAAAAGAAACTGATATCTGATATAACTGATATGCGTCATCCTTCCAAAAGTATATCAGTTATATCAGATATCAGTTTTATTTTGGTACATACCATCGCCTTGCAGCCTAAGGTTTTATATCTATCTATATATATAACTATATTTCTCGGCAGCGAGGTTACTCTCAAAAATAAAACTGATATCTTATATCTGATACGCTTTCTACTTCCTCACGAGGAAAAAATCTGTTCCTGCGGAGGAAGAGGATTTGGCTCCTTTTACAATGGACGATTGGACGATTTGGGATGGCGACTGCAAGTCGAAATTTTTCCTCATTTATCATGTTTGAAATGTCATTCTCTCTAGCAATGACGTATAGAGATTCTGCGTTCATTTGCGCCTCGTCTGCCTCGTCAGCGTTCTAAAATAAACATAACACAAATGCTTATGGAGAAACGAAGAGAAAGAGAAGAGGGTGAATTCTTCAGCCCGATTATAGGGTAGAGCAAGGAGCCATATATATATAATAGGTATAAATGTGGGTCTATTTGTAGCCAAACAACAAACTTTATGAAGGAAAACTTTCGTATGTCAAGAAAAAGCAGTACTTTAGCATGGTTTTTCGGAAACCAAATGATGTATAATTAACAAACTTTCTAAATGCTTGAACAAGACAGAATTATCAAGATCAACATCGAGGAGGAAATGAAGTCATCGTACATTGACTACTCCATGTCAGTCATTGTGGCGCGTGCCCTTCCGGATGTGAGAGACGGTTTTAAGCCGGTACATCGTAGAATCCTGTATGGTATGATGGGACTGGGTAATACGTCGGACAAACCTTATAAAAAATCCGCCAGAGTGGTCGGTGAAGTGCTGGGTAAGTATCACCCGCACGGCGATAGCTCTGTGTATGGCGCACTGGTCCGCATGGCACAGCCGTGGGCCATGCGATATATGCTGGTTGACGGACAGGGCAACTATGGCTCGGTAGACGGCGACAGCGCAGCGGCCATGCGTTACACCGAGTGCCGCCTCCAGAAGATTGGCGAAGACATGATGCAGGACCTGGAGAAAGAGACGGTGGACATGATGAACAACTTCGACGACTCGCTGCAGGAGCCTACCGTGATGCCGACACGCATACCGAACCTGCTGGTGAACGGTGCGTCGGGCATTGCCGTAGGTATGGCTACCAACATGCCTACGCACAACCTGTCGGAGGTCATAGACGCCTGCGTGGCCTATATTGACAACAATGATATCGACGTCGAGGAGCTGATGAACTACGTGAAGGCTCCCGACTTCCCCACAGGGGGATTCATCTACGGCATGAGCGGAGTGCGCGAGGCTTACCTCACGGGCCGTGGCCGCGTGGTGATGCGTGCCCGGGCGGAGATAGAGAGCGGCTCGACGCACGACAAGATTGTGGTGACGGAGATACCTTACGGCGTGAACAAGGCCGAACTGATCAAGTCGATTGCCGACCTGGCCAACGAGAAGAAGATAGAGGGCATCTCCAATGCCAACGACGAGTCTGACCGCGAGGGTATGCGCATCGTCATCGACATCAAGCGCGATGCCAACGCCAGCGTGGTGCTGAACAAGCTCTATAAGATGACGCAACTGCAGACCTCCTTTGGTGTGAACAACGTGGCGCTGGTACATGGACGTCCGCGCCTGCTCAACCTGAAGGAGCTCATCAAGTACTTTGTTGAGCATCGCCACGAGGTGGTGATACGCCGCACGCAGTTTGACCTGCGCAAGGCCAAGGAGCGTGCCCACATCCTGGAGGGACTGATTATCGCCTCGGACAACATCGACGAGGTAATCCGCATTATCCGCGCCGCCAAGACACCGGCCGACGCCATCAGCGGACTGATGGAGCGATTCCAACTCACTGAGATACAGTCGCGTGCCATCGTAGAGATGCGCTTGCGCCAGCTCACGGGCCTGATGCAGGACCAGCTCCATGCCGAATATGAGGAGATCAAGAAGCAGATAGCCTACCTGGAGGAGATTCTCGTCAACGACGAGCTGTGCCGCAAGGTCATCAAGGACGAACTGATAGAGGTGAAGGAGAAGTACGGCGACGAGCGCCGCTCGGAGATAGTCTACTCTTCCGAAGAGTTCAACCCCGAAGACTTCTATGCCGACGATGAGATGATTATCACCATCTCGCACCTGGGCTACATCAAGCGCACGCCGCTGAGCGAGTTCCATGCGCAGAACCGGGGTGGAGTAGGATCGAAGGGTACTGACACCCGCGATGAAGACGTCGTGGCGCCCGGCTATCCCGCCCCGCGGCCCAACCCC
>CAMGAL010000040.1 GCA_946007445.1 uncultured Mediterranea sp. | reverse complement strand
CACCGATTTCCTTCGGCGGGTTGGCACGGAAGTTCTCCATCATGGCCTTGATTTCGTCGGCGCCGCTCTTGCCGGGCTTTACTACATTGACGGTTGTCTCCTTCGAGAAGCCATATTCTACATAGATTTCCATCAGGATGTCGTAGAGTGTCTTGCCCTGGTCCTTGGCCCAGGCGCAGATTTCGGCCAACAAGGTGCAAGCCGATACGGCGTCCTTATCACGTACAAAGTCTTCGGCCAGGAAGCCATAGCTCTCTTCACCGCCGCCGATGTACTGCTGCTTGCCTTCGCTCAGACGGATTTCGCGAGCTATCCACTTGAAGCCGGTGTAGCAGTCGCGCATCTCAATGTTGTTCTTGTCGGCCACAGCCTTAATCAGTTCGGTTGTCACGATGGTCTTCACGATGAAGTCGGTGGGCTTCATCTTGCCCGTAGCCAAGCGGTTCTTGATGATGTAGTAGAGGAACAGCAGGGCAGTCTGGTTACCATTGATGAGCACCCACTCGCCCTTGTCGTTCTTGCAGGCCATACCTACACGGTCGGCATCGGGGTCGCTGGCCATCACGATGTCGGCATCCAGCTCCTTCGCCAGCTTGATGGCCATGGCCAGAGCCTCTGCATTTTCAGGATTGGGAGAGATGACCGTGGGGAAATCTCCGCTCTTCACCATCTGCTCGGGCACGCAGTGCACATTCTCAAATCCCCACTGCTTCAGGGCACGCGGAATGAGCATCATGCCTGTGCCGTGGATGGGTGTATAGACAATGCAGAGATCCTTTTGACGACGGATGACTTCCGGGTCGATGGAGATGGTGTGTACCTTGTCCAGATAGACGCTGTCCACATCCTCGCCAATAATCTGAATCAGCTCCTTGTTGCCCTCAAACTTGATGTCGGCAGCCGATGCAATCTTGTTCACCTCGTCAATGATACCCTTGTCGTGCGGTGCCAGCACCTGGGCACCGTCGGCCCAGAAAGCCATGTAGCCGTTGTACTCCTTGGGGTTGTGTGAGGCTGTCAGGATGATACCGCTCTGGCAGCCCAGGTGACGGATGGCAAACGACATTTCAGGCGTGGGACGCATATCCTCGAAGAGGTAGACCTTGATGCCGTTGGCCGAGAAGATGTTGGCCGAAATCTCCGCGAAGAGGCGGCTGTTGTTGCGGCAGTCGTGACCTACTACTACGGAAATCTGCTCCAGGTCGCTGAAGTTCTTGTTCAGGTAGTTGGAGAGTCCCTGTGTGGCAGCACCTACGGTGTAGATGTTCATGCGGTTGCTACCTACGCCCATGATACCGCGCAGGCCGCCCGTACCAAATTCCAAGTCCTTGTAGAAGCACTCTATCAGCTCCGTCTTGTCCTCGTTTTCCAACATCCGTTTCACTTCGGCCTGCGTTTCAGCATCGTATGCCGGTGTCAGCCATTTTTTGGCTTTTTCTGTCACTTGCTTAATGAGTTCCTGATTTTCCATATTATTATTTACTATTAAGAGTTAATGATTTCAATTTGTTTCTTCCGACAAAGATAGAAAGTATCTCTGAATATTCAAATATTATTTCGGCATTTTATATCGGTCGCCCGTCTGTTTTACATATTCTTTAAGAAACTCCTGCGGATAGCCCGGTCGGATGACCCTGGCAGGTTGGCCAATGGTGTTTCGTTCGAAGACGCCGTTCTTCACGCGCTTCACCACGCCGTCATTATACTTCACCACCAGGAACTCGCCCAGCCGTTTCCAACTGGCCAGGGTAGCTTGAGCCATCTGGCAGCTATACGAGGAGAGCAGGGCCTTGGCGCGGGCTGGCTCTTTCTCTATCAGATTCAGGGCTGCCTGTTCAATGCCAGGTTGGGCATTTGCAAAGCTACCTTCCAGATCCTTCTGCACCTGCCTCATGTCGTCTATCATCAGGTCGTAGCGCTGGTAAATCATATTGGCCACCCAGTTGAAGAGCCAGAAGGCCGAACGCCAGGAGAACGTGATGTAGTCGGCACCGTCGGGGCGGCCATAGCCATCAGGAATGCGGTCGGTACAGCAGTAGATGGGCACGAACACCGTCATGTTGGCATCGTCGATGCCAAACCACAACACGCCGCCCACGGCATCGGGCATGGTGCTACGCATCTGTGCCACAAAGACGAAGGCGCTCTGCTGGGTGGAGATGGGGCGCTCGTTGAAGTAGGTCTCGCCATCTACCTCGAACGACAGAGGCGACAATCTGTAAGGGGCATGGTAAGGACCGGCGCCGAAGTCGCGGCTGATGTCCAAGGCTGTGCCCTCGTAGTGGTCGCGCATGGCCTGCTGCACATCCTGCACGGAGAGCTTGCGGGAAGGCTTCACGTAGAGCGGCATGGGCTGGTTGGTCTCACCTTTAATATAAGGTAAGAACTCCGCACCGCGCTCGGTGAACATATTGAAGTAGCTCCATACGCGCGCCTCGCAATAGCGTCGTGCGCCGAAGTCCAAAGGCGCATAAGCATCGGCAAAGCTGAAGTCTTTGTTCACACCGGTGAAGTAGCCCTTTTCGCGGGCGAAGGAGATGACGTCGCCCGAGGTCAAGACATTCTCTTTGTCATTCATGTCGAACTGGTGAATGCGGCTTTGGTTGGCATGGGCCGATATGCAGTCGTCGGGGATGCGGATGGCCACCCAGACAGCTCCACGTACGCCGGGTCCTTTGCCTATCATCTCCATAATCCACACCTCGTTGGGGTCGGCTATCGTAAACGACTCGCCGCTGCTGTAGTAGCCATACTCCTGCACCAGGTTGGTCATGACCTTGATGGCCTCGCGTGCCGTGCGCGAACGTTGCAAGGCCAGATAAATCAAGCTACCGTAGTCGATGACGGCAGTGGTGTCCACCAGTTCGGGCCGTCCGCCAAAGGTGGTCTCGCCGATGGTCAGCTGAAACTCGTTCATATTGCCTATCACGTTGTAGGTCTGTCGGGCCTGCTCCACTTGTCCCAGATACTTGCCCGTGTCCCACTCGTAGATGTCCACCATGGTGCCTTTCTTGTGCACGCCGGCAGGAAAGTGATAGAGTTCGCCATAGAGTCCATAGGAGTCGGCCGAGTAGGATACGATGGTTGAGCCGTCTTTCGAGGCGTTCTTACCGACAATCAGGTTTGTACAGGCCCATCCCTGCACCACAGCCAGAGCTGCGAGGAGAATGGTTGATGCTAATTTCTTATACATAATATAATGAGTTTTTAGTTTTTTAGTTGATGAGTTTATAAGTTACTATCAGTCAGCTTCTCGTCACGTTCTTCACACCCTTCACGGTGCGCAGTTTCTTGATGAGGGTCTCCAGGCGCGTCATGTCGTCAACCATCACCGTCAGATTACCCGAGAAGAGTCCGCCTTCCGAATCGATGCCGATGCTGCGCAGCAGTACGTTGGGCTCTTTCGATATGATGGAGGTCAGGTTGGTCACGATGCCTATGTCGTCGTGCCCCACCACCCTCAGCGTGATGGGGTACTTCGTGCCTGCCGACTTGCCTGCCCAGCGTGCCTTCACAATGCGATAGCCGAAGCGGCTGCGCAGGTCGGCGGCGTTGGGACAGTCGGTGCGATGTATCTTGATGCCACTGGTCACGCTCACGAAGCCGAAGATGTCGTCTCCGTAGATGGGGTTGCAGCAGCGGGCCAGCTTGAAGTCCACTCCCTTCAGGTGTTCGTCGATGACCAGTACATCCTCTTTCGCCTCCTTGGCCTCGGGCTGTGCGGTGGGCAGGTTGTAGCCCTCGGCGCTGCGATAGGCTATCTCGTCATGCGTGTCGTTGTGCAGCTGCTCCTGATAGCGATCCAAGATGTCGTTCACATCCAGAGTCTCGTCGGCAATGGCTTGGTAGAAGTCCGTCACCACCTTGTAGCCCATCCGCTTGATGAGCCGCATCATGGTGGCTTCGTCGTACTCTATTTTGCGGTTCTTGAACTTCCTCTCCAGCGTCTCTTTGGCAAAGGCGTTCTGGCGGGCCGCCATCTCCTTCAGCGCCTGGCGGATTTTGGTGCGGGCCTTCGAGGTGGTCACGATGTTCAGCCAGTCCTGCTTGGGAGTCTGGGTGTTGCTGGTCATCACCTCCACCTGATCGCCACTATGCAACACTTGGCGCAGCTGGGCGTTTCGTCCGTTCACCTTGGCCCCGATGCACTTGCAACCCAGCTTGCTGTGGATATGGAAAGCAAAGTCCAGCACCGTAGAGCCCTTGCCCAACTTGAAGAGGTCGCCCTTGGGCGTGAACACAAAGACTTCGTCCTCATAGAGGTCCAGCTTGAACTGGTCCATGGCCTCCAGACCGCTGTCCGAGCTCTCCAATGCCTCGCGCACCGAGGTGAGCCACTCGTCCAGTCCGCTCTCCCCCTTCACGCCCTTGTAGCGCCAGTGAGCAGCCAGACCCCGTTCGGCCACCTCGTCCATCCGTTCGGTACGGATTTGCACCTCTACCCACTTGCCCTCAGGGCCCATCACCGTCGTGTGGAGCGACTCGTATCCGTTGCTCTTGGGCACGGAGAGCCAGTCGCGCAGGCGCTTGGGGTTAGGCTGATACATATCGGTCACGATGGAGTACACCTGCCAACACTCCTGCTTCTCCTTCTCCGGTGCGGAGTCGAGGATGATGCGGATGGCAAACAGGTCATACACTCCCTCGAAGGGACACTTCTGCTTCTTCATCTTCTGGTAAATGGAATGGATGGACTTGGTACGCCCCTTGATGTGGAACTTCAGTCCGGCCTCCTCCAGCTTCTTCTGCACCGGTGCAATGAAGGCGGCTATGTAGCGGTCGCGCGACTGCTTGGTCTCGTTCAGTTTCTCCTTGATGTGGTAGTAGACGTCATGTTCGGTATATTTCAGCGAGAGGTCTTCCAGCTCCGACTTCAGCTTGTACAGGCCCAGCTTATGGGCCAGCGGCGCGTAGAGATAGGCCGCTTCGTTGGCCACCTGGCGGCGTGCCTCGTCGTTGGGACTGTCTTTAATCTGCCGCATGATGTTCACGCGGTCGGCTATCATGATGAGGATGACGCGCATATCCTCGGCAAACGAGAGCAGCAGGTTGCGGAAGTTCTCCGATTCAATGGTAGGGCTCTTGGTATAGAGGTCGTGCACGCGTATCAGTCCGCCGATGATGCCAGCCACATCCTCGCCGAACTCCTGCTTCACCTCCTCCAGTGTGCAGCAATGTCCCCGTACGGTGTCGTGCAGCATCAGGCCGATGATGGAGGCCCGCCTCATGCCTATCTCTTCGGCCACGATGAGGGCCGTCTGCATATCCTTGACAATCGGATTCAGCCCGAAGATGTCCCTGTGGATGCCGTTCTGACGGGCAGCAGTCACCAAGTGTTTTTTCAGCTTCCGGCAGTCGCCTTTCTGCAAGGTTCCTCCCGACAGGCATAGTAGTTTTCGGTATATCTGGAACAGCTGGGTGCGTTCCTCCGTCGTGAAAAAATCATCTCTTTCCATAGGCATATTCATTTTTATGCGGTAAAGATAGTTTTTTTTCTGCTTTTTGTAGCGATGCTTTCGGTTTTTTTGTACTTTTGGGCAATGAATTCTATTATTTACGATATTATGATTACACTACAAGACAAAGAACAGCTTGCCAAGAAAGGCATTAGTGAAGAACAGATTGCCGCTCAACTGGCTAACTTCCAGACAGGATTCCCCTTCCTGAAGCTCTCTGCTGCTGCCTCGGCAGGAAATGGTATTTTGGTCCTGACCAAAGAGGAACAACAAGCTTGGCTCAACGCCTGGGAGGCCTATACGCAAACCGACAAGACCGTGGTCAAGTTTGTACCCGCGTCGGGAGCCGCCAGCCGTATGTTCAAGAACCTTTTCGAATTTCTGGGTGCCGATTACGACGCTCCGCAGAGCGACTTTGAGAAGAAGTTTTTCGACCAGATTGAACGTTTTGCTTTCTATGACGACCTGGATGCTGCCTGCCGCGCCAACACCGGCAAATCCATCGCCGACCTGGTGGCCGAGGGCAACTACAAGGCCGTAGTGGCTAACCTGCTGGAGAGTGCCGGACTCAATTACGGTGCGTTGCCCAAAGGCCTGCTGAAGTTCCATAAGTATGAAACTGGTAGCCGCACACCGCTGGAAGAGCATCTGGTGGAAGGTGCCCTCTATGCAGCCGGCAAGAACGGCAAGGTCAATGTACACTTCACCGTATCGCCCGAACACCGTCCCTTGTTCGAAGCCCTTGTGGAAGCCAAAGCCGCCATATATGCCAAGCGCTACGGCGTGGAATATGCCATCTCCTTCTCCGAACAGAAGCCCAGTACCGACACCATTGCAGCCGATATGGATAACAAGCCCTTCCGCGATGGCGGCAAGCTGTTGTTCCGTCCCGGAGGTCACGGTGCCTTGATCGAGAACCTGAACGACCTGGAGGCCGACATCATCTTCATCAAGAACATTGACAACGTAGTACCCGACAAGCTGAAGGGCGACACCGTGCTCTACAAGAAGCTGATTGCCGGTGTACTGGTATCGCTGCAACAGAAGGCCTTTGCCTATCTGAAGCTGCTGGAGAGCGGCAAGTACACCCACGAGCAGGTTCTCGAAATCCTGCAGTTCCTGCAGCACCAGCTCTTCTGCAAGAACCCCGAGGTGAAAGAACTGGAAGATGCCGAACTGGTCATCTACCTCAAGAAGAAGCTCAACCGCCCCATGCGCGTGTGTGGTATGGTGAAGAATGTAGGCGAACCCGGCGGTGGCCCGTTCCTGGCATACAACAGCGACGGCACCATCTCGCTGCAGATTCTCGAAAGCTCGCAGATTGACATGTCCGACCCTGCCAAGAAGGAGATGTTCGAGAAGGGTACTCACTTCAATCCCGTTGATCTGGTCTGCGCCGTACGCGACTACCGCGGCGAGAAATTCGACCTCACCCAGTATGTGGACAAGGCTACCGGCTTCATCTCCCACAAGTCGAAGAACGGCAAGGAGCTGAAAGCCCTGGAGCTGCCCGGCCTCTGGAACGGAGCCATGAGCGACTGGAACACCGTCTTTGTCGAGGTGCCTCTGAGCACGTTTAATCCGGTCAAGACCGTCAACGACCTGCTGCGTGACCAACATCAATAAGGAACTTCATTTATTCGGAACACATAGATACGAAGATAGAATCATGAAGATACTGCTTTTAGGCTCCGGCGAACTGGGTAAGGAGTTTGTCATCTCCGCCCAGCGCAAAGGACAGTACATCATAGCCTGCGACTCCTACCCCGGCGCACCGGCCATGCAGGTGGCCGATGCCTGCGAAGTGTTCAACATGCTGGATGGCGATGCCCTGGAGCAAGCCGTGCGCAAGCACCAGCCCGACATCATCGTGCCCGAGATAGAGGCCATCCGCACCGAGCGTCTTTACGACTTTGAGCGCGAAGGCATACAGGTCGTGCCCAGCGCACGCGCCGTCAACTTCACCATGAACCGCAAGGCCATCCGCGACCTGGCCGCCAAGGAGCTCGGCCTCAAGACCGCCCGCTACTTCTACGCCAAGAGCTATGAAGAGCTGGAAGCAGCTGCCCAACAGATTGGCTTCCCCTGTGTGGTGAAGCCACTGATGTCCTCCGCCGGCAAAGGCCAGTCGCTGGTACGCACCCCCGACGAACTGCCCCATGCCTGGGAGTATGGATGTAGTGGTAGCCGAGGCGACATCAAGGAGCTCATCATCGAAGAGTTCATCCACTTCGACAGCGAAATCACGCTGCTCACCGTCACGCAGAAGAACGGCCCCACCCTCTTCTGCCCGCCCATCGGTCATGTGCAGAAAGGCGGTGACTACCGCGAGAGCTTCCAGCCCGCACCCATTGACCCCGACCACCTGCGTCAAGCCCAGGAGATGGCCGACAAGGTGACCCGTGCCCTGACAGGTGCCGGCATCTGGGGCGTGGAGTTCTTCCTCAGCCATAAAGACGGGGTCTATTTCTCCGAACTCTCTCCCCGCCCCCACGACACCGGCATGGTGACGTTGGCCGGAACGCAGTACCTCAATGAGTTCGAGCTGCATTGCCGCGCCGTCCTTGGCCTGCCCATTCCTGCCATCCATCAGGAGCGTATGGGTGCCAGTGCCGTTGTCCTCTCCCCCATTGCCAGCACCGAGCAACCGCGATACAAAGGGATGGAAGAGGTCTGCGCCGCCGATAATACCTATCTGCGTATCTTCGGCAAGCCCACCACGCGCGTCAATCGCCGCATGGGTGTCGTGCTCTGTTATGCCCCCTTGGGAAGCGACCTCGATGCCCTGCGCGACAAGACCAAAGCCCTGGCCGCCAAGGTAGAGGTTTATTGATGGTTAGTAAGCAATCCAATAATAGCGACTGTTTCTATGAATCCAATAGTTACAGTCGCTATTGTTTTTCCGCCTGTATATACACGGGAGAGCTTGAAACCGAAGTCGGTCAGCAGACTGATGATTCTTTCACTATACCGAAAACGTATGATTCGTCGGTAGGATGTAGAAATCAACAATAAGGATATTATTGGGGCCTTTGCAGTGTGATGCCCATCAGACCTATCACCACGTCGTTCGAAAGGGTGCGGACGGTGAGTTCTTTCAGTGTTTTCTCTTTGTTAAGCGGCATGTCGAGAATGATGCCTGCTCCCTTCTCAAAGTTCCGCTGCAGATAACCGTATCGCTCTCCCATCGGTATGTGTTCTCGACTCACCTTGGTCGTTGCAAAGTCAATGCGGTACGGACGAGGCTGGGCGGCATGGAACTGCAGGCCGTCTTCATAATAGTCCTGCTCAATGGGACACCAGTTGTGAGGGTTATGTAGTGGCAGTACGTCGGTGCTGCCATCAGTATATGTCACTATTATGCTGCCATTGTCGATACGGCTCTGCATGTGGTTAGTCGAACCAGCCATCAGCAGGTAGGCATGAGTAGCCTTGCCAGTCAGTGGAATCCCAACGGCATCAGGATAATTGTCCCAAAGCGAGGTATAGGCAATATTGCGACCCTTGGCAGGCATACGGAATGGGATGCCCAACTCAGTCTGACAGACACCGTTCTTCACCTGACTGCGCATGGCCGAATCATCGATAGTGGCCGTAAACTCAGGATGACACCACTCACCAATGCCATGGGCAGGGATGGTCAGCGTAGTCACCTTAGGACGAGGCGACAGGTAGAAGTTCTTGAAGATATCACAGACGTTGCTGTTCCACTTTGAGTCCATATTGACAGTCTCCAGACAATCGGTCTGCACATCGTCAAAGTTGTTGCCCCATGCCTTACCGTCAATGCGCTCAGCGGAGATAAGTGGACGCGGTAGTTTCTGCTGCTTGGCACGACTCACAACGATGATCTGTTTCTTGTCCGTAGTACCTAAGGTCTCCACATAGCCGACACCAGTATTCTGGCGCAACACAATCTGCAGGGGCTGGGCAAAATTCTGCTCAATCTCATAGATTTCTTTGTTGCCCTCCCTACGGAAAGAGTATTTCATATATGGTGTCTGGATAGAGGCTTTCTTCCACTCAACAGGGAATCCCGGTCGGATATAGCACCGGCCATTGAGCGCATCGGGGCGGATGCCGTAGAGTCCCTCAATGAAGGCTCGTGCCGAGATACCGACATTGTCGGAGAAATCACGATACAGTTCACCACGGGCACGGTCATAGTAGCTGATTTGTCCGAAGTTGCCAGGACTGCCGCCAAGGTATGCCTGATCCATGATGTTCGCCTTGATGAGTCGGAAGCCCTCCTCGCCGCGACCCGCCTGAAAGTAGGCCAAGGCCATGTGCATCGTCTCATCTGCTGCCACATTATTGATGCTCCAGTCGTAGGGCAGCCAGTCGGAAGTGGAAATCTGGTAGAGCTGAGGATTCTTCTTCGAAAGTTTTACACCCTCGATGATAACAGGGATATGAGGAATGCACGAGTCCACATATTGGGTGGCACGGATGGCCTGCTCGGGTGTCGCAATACCGCAGTCGATAGGCGTGTAGATGCTCCACAAGGCAGCATGATTATGTGTACGCTTCAGCCCCATCAAGTCCTGATACTCAGCCCAATGTCCCCGGTCTTTCAGCCACAGCCGCTCGTTCATCGCCTTCAGGGTCTTGTCTGCCTCCTTTTTATAGTGGGTGGGGTCCTCACCGAGAATCTCACAGATACGGGCTGCCAGTCGGAGGGTGCGGTAGTTGTAAGCCGTAGAATGACTCACGGCACCACCGTTGTAATAAAGCGCGTCGCTAGCCCAGATGCAGCAGTAGGCATCATACAGGCCATCGTCATCGGGATCGAAGTTGCGTTTCTCCCATTCGAGGTGCAGTTTGATAACTGGCCACATTTTACGCAGATAGTCCTTGTCGGCATCATACTCTAAGTGCAGCAGCAATTCGTCAATGTAGTTGAGGTTCATGTCATAGTGATGCATGATGTCCTTGCGGTTGGGATAGCGACAGATGTAACCGTTCGAGTACATCTGTGTGCCCCACGTCTTGGCTTCACGGGTCAGCAACTTCTCTGGGTCAGGAGTCGGATTTGGAATGACGGGGTTGATGTCGGTGATCTGACTGTTAGCATAGGCATTGAAATGACTTACAGCGCGGTCTGGCAAGCCCAGCAAGTCACCTAAAAAACCAGCTCTCCAGCCATTGAGTTGCATGCGCCACACGATAGCACCGTGCAACCACACCTCACCGTCCCAAGCACCATCAGCAGCAGCCATCCGCGTACCACCGATGGTATTGAGATAGGGGTCTGGCGTGTCGAAGATAATATTGCCGGATAGCCACTCATGGTGCTTCCATGCATTGGCGTAGAGTTGTTCGGCCTCCTTGCCTGTCGGCGTGGAGAGCATGTATGTGCTGGCATCACTGTCGAGCATGGTATAGGTGGCCTGCGGATTGGCATTACGGTAAGCACCGCCCTTACAGTCGAGTACGACATACGTGGTCTCAGTGCCAAGGGCCCACTGAATGGTTTGCCTGTTAGGTTCACCATCTGCCGGTTCAAAACTATCTGCTGGGTCGGAGTTCATGTCGCCACTGCGGTTGAATTCTGGTCGCTTGATGTCGCACACCACCATCTCGACCTTGCTATCAGCGGGCATTCCCTGCGGCTCAAACTTCCAGATGGCCGATTCTTTATCGGGCTGCAACAGCACGGTAATGGTCAATACTCCCATGCCCCACGAATCATCCGTCAGCCTATAGACCCGTTTGCCGGCATTGTAGCGGGCCTCGGTATGGGCAGTCTGCTCCAGAGGTGTCGTTTTAGCATTAGCAG
>CAMGAL010000039.1 GCA_946007445.1 uncultured Mediterranea sp. | reverse complement strand
CGCGCCGCATAAGTCGGCCTCCCGGCGGGGCACATCCACCAGCAGAAGCGCACACCCCACGGCGCCGGACTGGGCGGAGGTTCATCGGACTGCGCCTTCACGCTGACGATGCTCAACCGCCTGCTTCATCTGAACCTCAGCGATGACAAGCTGGAGGAGCTGGCCTCCCGACTGGGAGCCGACTGCGCCTTCTTCGTGCGCAACCGACCCACGTTTGCCGAAGGCATCGGCAACCTGTTCTCGCCCGTCCCACTCTCCTTGGCCGGCCTGCAGCTCTGGTTGGTGAAGCCTCCCGTCTTCGTCTCCACACGCGATGCCTTTGCCCGCATCCGTCCCCGCCGTCCCGAACTATCTCTCCGCGACGTCTGCCGCCTCCCCCTCAGCGAGTGGCGCGAGGCGATGAGCAACGACTTCGAGGAGAGCGTCTTCCCGCAGTTCCCCACCATTGCAGCCATCAAGCAGAAGCTCTACGACTTGGGGGCTCTCTATGCCTCCATGAGCGGTTCAGGCAGCTCCGTCTACGGGCTGTTTGCACCCGAGGCAGAGCTGCCTGAAGCAGACTTTGGAGAGGGATGTTTCCAAAGCAAGATGACGTTGGCATAAGATGGACGAGCCAACGTCCGAGGAGTTATCGCAAGCGGTCGGCGGCACGCACCATCACCTCATCGCGATAGATGGCACGGAATGCCAGATAGTGGAGGATGAGGCACACCATCGGCAGGCAGAGCGGCACGGCAACACTGAATCCGTGCGTGTACTGATTGGACAGCACATAGAGGAACAGGCCGAACACGATGTAGAATCCCACGATGAGCAACGAGCTGAATATGACCATGCGGACTTGCAACATGCGGTTGCGGAAGAGGAAGATGGTGACGAAGGAGACGATGGCACTGAGCAGCAAGATGCAGAACAGCCCCCACGTAGACTGGCCCGAACCATCGACCGCAGATACACCCAACGCACGGAATGTGGCCTCTTCAAGACCGTTGGCAGCGGCGTGGAAATGGCCCAAAGGCAAGCACAAGGCCACCCCTGAGAGGATGGCCACCAACAGCAAGTAAACGGATTGGATGCGCTGTATCATTACTGCAGTTTCTCCTTCTCCTTGGCAGGGTTACGGTAATACACTTTGCCTTCGATATACTCTTGCGTGGCTATGAGGGTAGGCTTGGGCAGCTTCTCATAGTAGCGCGAGATTTCAATCTGTTCCCGGTTTTCGAACACCTCCTCCAGGTTATCGTTGTAAGAAGCGAACTCGGCCAGTTTCTTCGAAAGATCGTTCTTGATTTCCACACTGATCTGATTGGCACGTTTGGCAATGATAGCTACGGTTTCGTACACATTGCCGGTGTCTTCACACAGCTCCATCATGTCGCGGGTCACCGTGGTGGTAGGAGCATTCGTCTTTCTGTAATCCATATTATTCTATCAGTTTATCTATAAATTTTTCTTTTTCCGGTTATTGAAGCACCTTCTGCGACTCGTTGAAGATGCGTTCGGCCTCCTTGAGGAACTTGCTCTCGGGGAACTCGTTCTTGAAGGCATAGTATTCGTCCACCGTCTCGCGATAGCGCTCCAGGCGCTTCTCCTCGATACTGTTGAGAGCCATTTCATACTTGGCCTTCAGAATCAGGATGGAGAGGTCTTCGCGCATGTTGGTATAGGGATACTCCTTCAGCGCATTCTGTGCGGTGATGACGCAGGATAGGTAGTTGTTGCCCATGTAGTTGCCCAGGTTGTAGTAGAGCTTGGCCGACAGATACTCCTTCATCACCAGCTTGTCCTGCAGGGCGAAGATCATCTCCTGGGCTTCGTTCTTCTTGGAGCTGTTTGGGAAGTACTCCATGAACATCTGCAGCTGCTGGATGGCATCGTAGGTGCCCGACTGGTCGAGGCGAGGCTCCGGCGTGTCCAGACAGAGCGCCTTGCCGGCATGGAAGCGCGCCAGTTCGGCATAGATGCCACGCGGATAGACGTTGCCGTACTGGATGAACGTCTGCGCAGCCATCTGATAGTCCTTGGTGTTGTAGTAGCTCATGCCCAGCATGTAGAGCGACTCTTCGGCCTTGTCAGTACCTTTCAGAATGGCTATCAGCTCGTTGAGCAGGGTGATGGAGCGGCTGTATTGCCCCTTGGCAAAGTAGTTTTTGGCCGCTTCATACTTGTATTCGTAATCGGTGCTCTTCAACAGCTTGTTGTACTCTCCACACGAGGAGAAGGCTACCAGAGCCAGCAAGAGCCATACTATATTTTTCATCATTTCGCTATTCTTCTGAAATAATGTGCAAAGATAGGACATCGCATTGAATTACGCAACTATAGCCCTCCTTTTTTGCATTTAATAGGTTTATTATTCAAATTATAGTTAGCATCCACGACACGCCGGCTCAGCCACGTGTGGAGAGAGTCGTCCGAACGGAAGATGGCATCGGGAAGAAGGGAACACACCTCAAAATCAGATCGCCATGGTAATTTATATTTATCTTTACCTATATCTTAGGCATGAGTCGGCATAGCGCGGAGATAGAGGCAGATTTTTTAGAGAAACGCTTGCTTATATCGAAGATTATTCCGAATATTGTCGCCCCAAAATCGAAGAGACATGAACCAATTTGAACTCACATCTGCCTACCAGCCTACCGGCGACCAACCGGAAGCCATCGCCCAACTCACCGAAGGGGTTCGTCAAGGCATACCGGCCCAGACCCTGCTGGGTGTCACCGGCTCGGGAAAGACCTTCACCATCGCCAATGTCATTGCCCGCATCAACAAGCCGACGCTGGTGCTCAGCCACAACAAGACACTGGCTGCCCAACTGTACAGCGAGTTCAAAGCCTTCTTCCCCCACAACGCCGTGGAGTACTACGTCTCCTACTACGACTACTACCAGCCCGAAGCCTACCTGCCCTCTACGGACACCTACATCGAGAAAGACCTAGCCATCAACGACGAGATAGACCGCCTGCGGCTGGCCGCCACCTCGTCGCTGCTGTCGGGGCGCAAGGATGTGGTGGTGGTGTCGTCCGTCTCCTGCATCTACGGCATGGGCAATCCGGCCGACTTCTACAACAACGTCATCGAGGTGCAGCAGGGCAAGACGTTCAGCCGCAACGTCTTCCTCCGCCGGCTGGTAGAGAGCCTCTATGTGCGCAACGACATCGACCTCAACCGGGGCAACTTCCGCGTCAAGGGCGACACGGTGGACATCTACCTGGCCTATGCCGACCACCTGCTGCGCATCTGCTTCTGGGGCGACGAAGTGGACAGCATCGAGGAGGTGGACCCCGTGAGCAATGTCACCCTGGGACGCTTCGACGACTACAAGATCTATCCCGCCAACCTCTTCATGACCAGCAAGGAGGGGGTGCAGCGAGCCATCCATCAGATAGAGGACGACCTCACCCGGCAGGTGCAGCACTTCGAGGACGAAGGCCGCCCCCTGGAGGCCAAGCGCCTCTACGAGCGCGTCACCTACGACATGGAGATGATACGCGAGTTGGGCCACTGCTCCGGCATCGAGAACTACTCCCGCTACTTCGACGGCCGCCCGGCCGGCACCCGCCCTTACTGCCTGCTGGACTTCTTCCCCGACGACTTCCTGATCGTCATCGACGAGAG
Organism: uncultured Mediterranea sp.; assembly: GCA_946007445.1. Lineage (GTDB taxonomy): Bacteria > Bacteroidota > Bacteroidia > Bacteroidales > Bacteroidaceae > Bacteroides. The sequence continues at coordinate 7,669 of CAMGAL010000039.1, read as the reverse complement.
CCACGTCAGCGTGCCGCAGATACGGGCCATGTATGGCGGCGACCGTGCCCGCAAGGTCAATCTGGTGGAGTACGGCTTCCGCCTGCCCGCCGCCATGGACAACCGTCCGCTCAAGTTCGAGGAGTTCGAGGAGATGGCCCGTCAGGTCATATACGTCAGTGCCACACCGGCGGAGTATGAGCTCATCAAGTCGGAAGGCATCGTGGTGGAGCAGGTCATCCGCCCCACCGGCCTGCTCGACCCCCGCATCGAGGTGCGCCCCAGCCTCAACCAGATAGACGACCTCATGGAGGAGATACAGCGGCGCATCGAGCAGCAGGAGCGCACCCTGGTCACCACCCTGACCAAGCGCATGGCAGAAGAGCTGACCGAGTATCTGCTGAACAACGGCGTGTCGTGCAACTACATCCACAGCGACGTGGACACCCTGGAGCGGGTGAAGATCATGAGCGACCTGCGAGAGGGGGTGTACGATGTCCTCATCGGCGTCAACCTCCTGCGCGAGGGACTGGACCTGCCCGAGGTCTCCTTGGTGGCCATCCTCGACGCCGACAAGGAGGGATTCCTGCGCTCTCACCGCTCGCTGACACAGACGGCCGGACGCGCCGCCCGCAACGTCAACGGACTGGTCATCATGTATGCCGACCACATCACCGAGAGTATGCAGCTCACCATCGACGAGACCAACCGCCGCCGCGAGAAGCAGCTGCGCTACAACGAGGAGCATGGCATCACCCCGCAGCAGATCAAGAAGGCCAAGAACCTGCAGGTATTCGCCTCCGGCGAGGCGGCAGACAAGGCGGCCACCCCAGCCGCTCCGCGCCCCTACACCGAGCCGGATGCCACGCTGACCACCGCCGCCGACCCCATCGTGCAGTACATGAGCCGCGAGCAGCTGCAGAAGAGCATCAACCGCACGCGCAAGCTCATGCAAGAGGCTGCCAAGAAACTGGAGTTCATTCAAGCCGCCCAATACCGCGACGAGGTACTACGGCTCGAAGAGCTGCTGAAAGAAAAAAGCTAAAAAAATCGGCGCAACGTTTCCATGGAACAAAGATTTTTGCTACCTTTACACTCTCGAAAAGCAAAACATCATCAACGATATGGAAAACAGAAGTTTAGTCACCATTGCCCACCACAGCAAGGAGAAAATCCTCTATATGCTGGAAATGGCCAAACTCTTTGAAGCCCATCCCAATCGCCGATTGCTGGAGGGCAAAGTAGTAGCCACCCTCTTTTTCGAGCCCTCCACCCGCACCCGACTCAGCTTTGAGACGGCGGCCAACCGCCTGGGTGCCCGCGTCATCGGATTCACCGACCCCAAGGCAACCAGTTCCAGCAAGGGCGAAACCCTGAAGGACACCATCAAGATGGTGAGCAACTATGCCGACATCATCGTGATGCGCCACTACCTGGAGGGTGCCGCACGCTATGCCAGCGAGGTGACGGACGTGCCCATCGTCAACGCCGGCGACGGAGCCAACCAGCACCCCTCGCAGACCATGCTGGACCTCTACTCCATCCTCAAGACCCAAGGCACGCTGGAGAATCTGAACATCTACCTCGTAGGCGACTTGAAGTACGGACGCACCGTCCACTCCCTGCTGATGGCCATGCGCCACTTCAACCCCACCTTCCACTTCATTGCCCCCGAGGAGCTGAAGATGCCGCAGGAGTACAAGGACTACTGCCTCGAGCGTGGCATCCGCTATGTGGAACACACCGAGTTCACCGAAGAGACCATTGCCGATGCCGACATCCTCTACATGACGCGCGTACAGCGTGAGCGCTTCACCGACCTGATGGAGTACGAGCGGGTCAAGAATGTCTACATCCTGCGGGCCAAGATGCTGGAGCACACACGCCCCAACATGCGCATCCTCCACCCCCTACCGCGTGTCAACGAGATAGCCTACGACGTAGACGAATGTCCGCAAGCCTACTACTTCCAGCAGGCACAAAACGGGCTCTATGCCCGACAGGCCATCCTCAGCGATGTGCTGGGCATCACGCTGGACGACATCAAGAACGACACCACTTTCAGATAATCAAATTCCATTCATATTGACAACCAAGGAGTATGAGCGACAAGAAACAAGCCCTACAGGTGGCTGCGCTGAAGAACGGCACCGTCATCGACCACATACCCTCCGACCGCCTCTTCACCGTCGTGAAGCTGCTGGGGCTGGAGAACATGCCAAACAACATCACCATCGGGTTCAACCTCGAGAGCCAGAAGCTCGGCACCAAAGGCATCATCAAGATAGCCGACAAGTTCTTCTGCGACGAAGAGATCAACCGCATAGCCGTGGTGGCCCCCAACGTGAAGCTCAACATCATCCGCGACTACGAGGTGGTGGAGAAGCGCGAGGTCTCCCTGCCCGACGAACTGGTGGGCATCGTGAAGTGCGGCAACCCCAAGTGCATCACCAACAACGAGCCCATGCCCACCCGCTTCCATGTGGTGGACAAGGACAACTGCGTGCTGCGCTGCCACTATTGTGAAAAAGAACAGACCCGGGAGGAGATATCGCTATGAAGGAAGACTGGAAACCCGGCACCATGATCTACCCGCTGCCTGCCGTCATGGTGAGCTGCGGCAGCACCCCCGAGGAGTACAACATCCTGACCGTTTCGTGGACAGGCACCCTCTGCACCAATCCCCCCATGTGCTACATCTCCGTGCGTCCCGAGCGCCACTCCTACGACATCATCCGTCGCGACATGGAGTTTGTCATCAACCTCACCACCAAGGAGCTGGCTCGCGCCACCGATTGGTGCGGCGTCCGTTCCGGTCGCGACCACCACAAGTTTGAGGAGATGGGGCTCACCCCCGGCAAGTGTACGGTGGTCAGCGCTCCGCTCATCGAAGAGTCGCCCCTCTGCATCGAGTGCCGCGTCAAGGAGATTCTCTCACTCGGCTCGCACGACATGTTCATCGCCGATGTGGTGAATGTCCGTGCCGAGCACGACCACCTCAACCCCGACACGGGCAAGCTGGAGCTGGCCGAGACCCATCCCCTGGTCTATGTGCATGGCGGCTACTACGATTTGGGCGAGAAGATAGGCAAGTTCGGATGGTCGGTCGAGAAGAAGAAATAGGCATGGCGCTTCGGGTCCGATACCTCCTGTGGCTGTGGCTCTGCCTACTCGTCCTTCCGGTGAGCGGGCAGGAAGCCTCACTGCTGCCGGGCACCCTGCCCGACCCCACCCCCAACCGTCATCCCCGCGACCGTTCGGTCAACTTTGGCATCAAGGGCGGATTCACCTCCGCCCTCTTCATCGTCTCCGACCTGATGGTCAACGGCGTGCAGATAGACCAGGTGCAGAACAACTACAAGATTGGCTACTTCGGCTCCCTCTTCCTACGCATCAACCGCGGTCACCACTTCTTCCAGCCCGAGGTGAGCTACGTGGTCAACCGTTGTGAGATTACCTTCCCCAAGCCACAAGCCAATGACGACATGACCTCCCTCGCCTCCGAGGCCTCCGTCAACTCCTCGCTCCACAGCATCGACATCCCCCTGCTCTACGGCTACAACATCATCAAGCAAGGCCCCTACGGTCTGGCTATCTTCGGCGGTCCCAAGCTCCGCTACCTGTGGAAGCAGAAGTGCGACCTGACCTTCCGCAACTTCGACCAGCAGGACATCCGCGAGACGCTCTACCCCCTCAATGCCGCCCTCACCTTAGGCGTGTCCGTCACCATTGCCCCCATCTTCTTCGACTTCCGCTACGACATCGGTCTGCACAACATCTCCAAGAAGGTGACCTACACCTCCACCGACAACAGCCAGCTGCGCTTCCACCGCCGTGACAACATCCTGAGTTTCTCTCTGGGGGCGTTCTTCTGAAGATAATAGTTATCTTATTTTGTTAAACCTAAAAATCAAGCTGATGAACAAAAGATTATTATTTCTATTTCTACACTGCATCTTGACACTTACCCTCAGCGCACAGAGCTTAGAGAAGCTTCTGCTGGACGGATGGAGATTCCACAGAGGTGCTGCACAAGGAGCTGAGCAGAGTGTGTTCGACGACTCTCAATGGCAGCAGGTGAACATTCCGCACGACTGGGCCATCGGCGGTCCGTTCGACAAGGATATAGACAAGCAAGTAGTGGCCATTGTAGAAAATGGAGAACAAAAGGCTACCGAAAAGACAGGCAGAAGCGGTTCGCTTCCCTGGGTAGGAGAAGGATGGTATCGCACCACATTCGACATACCGGAAGGCTACACAAGCGGTGAACTGGTCTTTGACGGAGCCATGGCAGAGCCACATGTCTGGGTAGACGGCCAGGAGGTGGGCTACTGGGCCTTCGGATACAACGTGTTCAGCCTGAAGCTGGGAGGCGAACTGATGAAGCCGGGAAGACACACCCTGGCCGTTCATCTGCAGAACATGGAAGAGTCCAGCCGGTGGTATCCCGGAGCAGGCATCTACCGCCCCGTGCGGCTGGTGCTCCACAAGGAAGTGTACATAGACCGGTGGGAGACCTTTGTCCGCACCACACGCCTGGACGGCATCACACCAGACCACACCAAGGCCTGTCAGGCCAGACTTACGGTCAGCTGCTCCGTAGAATCGCCTACCTACGACGGACAGCTGTCTGTCACACATTCACTGCGGGATGAAAACGGCCAACCCGTAGCATCGGGCAGGCAAACGCTGTGGAAAGAGTTCAAGCAGTCGGTCCAGACCATCGACGTGGACCAAGCCCTCCTATGGAGTCCGGAACACCCCGTCCTCTACACCCTGGTCACAGAGGTACACAAGAACAACCAGCTGTGGGACAAGCAGGAGACCAAGGTGGGCATCAGGCTGGCCGAATACAACCAACAGGGATTCTTCCTCAACGGAGAACAGCGCAAATTCCGCGGTGTGTGCCTCCACCATGACATGGGGCCCACGGGTACCGCCTTCTACAAGGATGCCTTCCGGCGTCAGGTACGCCTGCTCAAGGAGATGGGCTGCGATGCCATACGCACGTCGCACAACACGCCCTGTCCCTGGCAGATGGATATCTGCGACGAGATGGGCATGATGGTGATGGCCGAGAGCTTCGATATGTGGAAAAGTCCCAAATGTAAGAACGGATATGCCCGCTTTTTCGACGAAATAGACACACAACACGTGAATGCAGACGGACAGAAATGGTACATCCGTGATATCAGCAACCTGGTGCGCGCCAACCGCAACCATCCCTGCATTGTCATGTGGAGCATAGGCAACGAGGTGCCCGAACAAGGCAACGCCGACGGGCTCTATTACTCCACCATGATGCAAGACCTCATTCATCGGCTCGACGGCACACGGCCATGTACACAAGGCATGAACAACGGCAGATTGACCATGGAGAACGGTATTTGGCAGGCGATGGACATTCCCGGATGGAACTATCATGTCATGGGGTACCCCGCAGGCGAAAAAGCATCCAAGAGCGGCATCATCGTGGGCAGCGAGACGGCCTCCACGGTTTCCAGCCGAGGTGTCTACAAGTTCCCTGTCACCGAAGAGGTGCAACCCACGTACCCCGACGGGCAGGTGAGCAGCTACGACATGACCGTGTGTACCTGGAGCAACCTGCCCGACGACGACTGGGTGATGCAAGACCTTGACCCCAGGGTGATAGGCGAATTTGTGTGGACCGGTTTCGACTATCTGGGCGAGCCCACCCCATACGATGAATACTGGCCCTCGCGCAGCAGCTATTTCGGCATCTACGACCTGGCCGGACTGCCTAAGGATCGTATGTGGCTCTACCGCACCCATTGGGCGCCTGAGAAGGAGACCTTGCATATCCTACCCCACTGGACTTGGAAGGGACGCGAAGGCGAAGTGACCCCGGTCTTTGTCTACACCAGCTATCCCGAAGCAGAGCTCTTTATCAATGGAGTGAGCCAGGGACGTCGCACACGACTGGAAATGACGCTGGACGACTACCTTGCGTCGGCCCACTTGCGCCAGGTACCCTGGGGCACAGAAAAGATGGCGGATCCCGCTGCAGCAAAGAACCGTCTGGACCGGTATCGCCTGCGCTGGATGGACGTCGTCTATGAACCCGGAGAGATGCGCGTGGTGGCCTACGACCGTACGGGGAAGCCCGCAGCCGAGAAAACCCTGCGCACAGCCGGAAGGCCTCACCACATCGTGCTGGAAGCCGACCGCACCCGTATGCCTGCCCAGCCCGTAGATGGCGAAGGCAAGGCGCTGGATACCCCCAGCCTCACCTACTACACGGTGAATGTGGTGGACCGGGATGGCAATCTCTGCCCCGATGCCGACCAGCAACTCTCCTTCAGGGTGGAAGGCACCTCGGCACGCTTCAATTCGTGCTGCAATGGCGATGCCACATCGTTGGAACCCTTCACCCGCCCCACCATGAAAGCTTTTCACGGCAAACTGGTGGTAGTGGTGGAAAGCACCCCCACGGCAGGCACCTCTACCCTCACTGTCACAGGCAAAGGATTGAAGGAGGCCCGTGCTGACATAGTGGTAACACCGCAATGATAAACGTAACCATTCGATGATGAACCTATCGGGGCGGACCTGTGTGTCCGCCCCGACAAGTTTTCGCATGAAGTCATTAATAAATGGATTATATTCTTTGACCCGATAATTGACTCACCGCAGCCTGGAATACCCTTGCATTCACAAAGTTCTGGAAGTCAGGGTTAGCAAAGTACGTCTGTACGAACTCTGTCTTTTCCTCCAGCATCGCAGCCACGATGTTGATGATGTCATCATTGAAGGTTATCTGTGCCACCTGCTTGTCGCCATTACGAACGGCATTGGCAAAGTCAACGCTTGTTGCAATGCGAGCTGGCAGTTCCTCTATCTGTCGCTGTACTTCATCACGATTCTTCCACTCGATATTTCCGTAGGTGTCATTGAAATCCTTCACGATACTTGACAAGGCATCCATTTCTGGCTGTGGCTTGCCACCACCTGTGCCTACCGGGATTGGCTTAACGTTGGTATCTTCGTTTTCAAGGACGATAGCACGCTCTTCTTCCTTCACAATGCGATACTTGTCAAAGTCGATGTTGTCAAGCAAACCATCAGTGTAATCATCAATCTTCAACTTGGGCAACTTCTTGACTAGAAGGGAATAGAACACATACTGCTTTTCCCATTCCGGACTCTCATATGGCATGATGGCAGAGAAATAAGGGTAGCAGCGGTTGTAGTTCTTGATGGCACTCTTACACTTTATCTGCTCATCCTCGTTGAGTTCAGCCTTGAAGCGTACCACAACGGCATCAATGATAGCGTCTATCATAGGGCGATCTTCGTCCGTTCCCATCAGTTTGAGTGTTGCCACTTGGCTGGCATCATCTTGGGTATAGAAGTTGAATGCCTCTATTGTCTCAGTGAGGTCGTTGAGCTTGTTCACGTCCGACTCGCCTTCAAGGATAGTCGTCTTGTAATATCGCTGGAATGCCTCCCGAATCATCTCCGGGTCATTGGCAAAATCAAGAACAAAGGTGTCTTGCTTCTTTGGATAACAGCGGTTCAGACGTGAAAGTGTCTGCACAGCCTTCAAGTCACTTATATGATTATCCACATAAAAGGTATGAAGAAAATTATTGTCGAAACCCGACTGTAAATTGTCTGCCAGTATCAGGAAAATATAAGGATCCTGCACCGAGCAGAAGGGTATGAAGTC
>CAMGAL010000038.1 GCA_946007445.1 uncultured Mediterranea sp. | reverse complement strand
CAAGCCCTATCTGCTGTATGAAGAGTAGCAAACAACCCCACGGATGATGCTTCAAAGGATGAGCGCTGAAAAACTCATAAACTCAAAAACTCAAGAACTTATAAACTTACAAACTCATAAACTCAACTCCGCCCATGTCAAACGCTTGGATTGTATTGGCTACCATTGCCGCCTATTTTGCTTTGCTGTTTCTCATCTCCTGGCTGACAGGACGCAAGGCCGACAACGCCGGTTTCTTCACCGGCAACCGTAAATCACCCTGGTACATGGTGGCCTTCGCCATGATTGGCGCCACCATCTCGGGAGTGACCTTCATCTCTGTGCCGGGTGCCGTGCTGACGGGAGGCTACTCCTATATGCAGATGGTGCTGGGCTTCTTTGTCGGCTCGCTGATTGTGGCGTTGGTGCTCATCCCCATGTTCTACAAGATGAATCTGGTCAGCATCTACGGCTATCTGGAGAATCGCTTCGGCGTGGCCTCCTACCGCACGGGAGCCTGGTTCTTCTTCGTCTCCAAGATGCTGGGCTCGTCGGTGCGCTTCTTTGTGGTGTGCGTGGTGCTGCAGACGTTGGTGTTCGGGCCCCTGCACATCCCCTTCGAGGTGAACGTGCTGCTCACGGTGGCACTCATCTGGCTCTACTCCTTCCAGGGCGGCGTGAAGTCGCTCATCTGGACCGACTCGCTCAAGACCTTCTGCCTCATCCTCTCTGTGGTGTGCTGCATCGTGGTGATTGCCCGCAGCCTGAACTTGGGCGAGGGAGGCATCGTGGCCGCCGTGGCCGACCACCCCACCAGCCGCATCTTCTTCCTCGACGACCCCAACGACGGGCGCTACTTCTGGAAGCAGTTCATTGCCGGCATATTCATGATTATCGCCTGCACGGGTCTGGACCAGGACCTAATGCAACGCACCCTGAGCTGCAAGAACTTCCGCGAGTCGCAGAAGAACATGATACTCAGCTCGTTCATCCAGATATTCGTCATCGGCCTCTTCCTGGTGCTGGGCACCCTGCTCTATCTCTACAAGGATGCCTACCTGCCCGGCCAAGAGGTGGCGGGCGATGCCCTCTTTGGCGAGGTGACCTGGAGCGACCGCTTCCCGCGGTTCATCGGGGTAGTGTTCATCGTCGGACTGATTTCGGCCGCTTACTCGGCTGCCGGCTCGGCACTGACGGCACTGACCACCTCGTTCACCATCGACATCCTGCAGGCCGACAAGCGCCAGGACGAGCAGGGGCTGACCCGCAGCCGCCGCTGGGTGCACGTGGCCATGTCGCTGCTCATGGCGGTGGTCATCATCGTGTTCTACTACCTGAACAACGACAGCGCCATCAACGCCGTCTATAGCCTGGCCGCCTACACCTATGGGCCCATCCTCGGTATGTTCATCTTCGGGCTCTGCTGCCGCCGCGATGTGCGCGACCGCTGGGTGCCGCTGGTGGCCTTGGCGGCTCCGGCCTTGAGCTTCGTGCTGCAAAAGAACAGCGAGGCCTGGTTTGGCGGCTATCAGATCAGCTTCGAGCTGCTGCTCATCAATGCCCTGCTCACGGCATTGGGATTGGTATTGATTATGAAGAAAGGAAAATGAATATGAAAAGAATAGCTTCAGTGCTGGCCTGGCTGCCCTTTGTGACATTCGCCCAGCAGCCGGCAGGCGTGTCGCCCCAGAAGTTGGAGCAACTCGAACAATATCTCAATCAGGTGGCCCGGCAGGAGGTGACCATCGGCCCCGTGCGCATCGACTCGGTGTCTTCTACGGCCAAGACCCTGCAACTCTTTGCCAACGAGAACGCCTCCTACATCCCCTTCCGGCCGGAGAATGTGGCCGACATCTATCAAACAGCCGAAAGGCTTCTGGCCACCGAGAAGGGCAAGCGCCGGCTGGAGCTCTATGCGGCAGGCCGACGCCTGGAGGAGTGGATTCCGCTGACCTGCCAGGAGCGCAAGCCGCGCAAGAAGGAGCTGTTTGCCCCCAAGGCCGACAAGCCTCTCCTGACGCGGGTGGATGCCCCCGCGCAACCTACCCAAGGTCTGACGGGCCGTCACCTGGCCATCTGGCAGAGCCACGGCTGGTACTTCGAGCAGAAGCTGGACCGCTGGGAGTGGCAACGGGCACGCATCTTCCAGACCGTGGAGGACCTCTACACACAGAGCTACGTGTTGCCCTTTCTGGTGCCGATGCTGGAGCGCGCAGGTGCCAACGTGCTGCTGCCCCGCGAGCGTGACTGCCAACCGCTGGAGGTGGTGGTGGACAACGACGGCTCTTGCCTGAGCACGACCTCCACCTACCGGGAGCATGACGGCCAGCAGGCCTGGAGTGAGGGCGCAGGTGTAGGATTCGCCCATCGCCAGGCACAATACGAGGGCGTACAGAACCCCTTCACCGAAGGCACCTACCGACAGGTGAAGACCATCAGCAAGGGTGAGGAGAGCACCGCCGAGTGGGTGCCCGACATTCCGACCGATGGCGAGTATGCCGTCTACGTCAGCTACCGTTCGCTGCCCGGCAGCAGCAACGATGCCCTCTATACCGTCCACCACAAGGGAGGCACTACCCGCTTCTGTGTGAACCAGCAGATGGGAGGCGGCACCTGGATTTATCTGGGTACCTTCGCCTTCGAGGCCGGGAGAAATGAGAGCGGACGAGTCACCCTGAGCAACCGTTCGACCCGTGCCGGACGCATCCTGACAGCCGACGGCGTGAAGATAGGCGGCGGCATGGGCAACATCCGCCGGGGCGACCCCGCACAGGCCTCCGGCTATCCGCGCTTCTGCGAGGGAGCCCGCTACTGGCTGCAGTGGGCCGGCGCACCCGACAGCATCTACTCACCCTCCCGAGGGGAGAACGACTATACCGACGACTACCGCTGCCGCGGACTCTGGGTGAACTACCTGGCAGGAGGCTCGGCCACCTATCCCGACGGAGAGGGATTGCACATCCCTATTGACCTGGCTTTTGCCTTCCATAGCGATGCCGGCACCACGCTCAACGACTCCATCATCGGCACCTTAGGCATCTACATGACCGACTGCTACGGAGGCGTGTTCGAGGGAGGAGCCTCACGCTACCTCTCGCACGACCTGACCGACCTGGTGCAGAGCAACATCGTGCGTGATGTGCGGGCGCTCTACGAGCCTCGCTGGAGCCGCCGGGGCATGTGGAACAAGAGCTACTTCGAGGCTCGGGTGCCTCGGGTGCCCACCATGTTGCTGGAACTGCTTTCACACCAGAACTTTGCTGATATGCGCTACGGACTCGACCCCCGATTCCGCTTCACCGTGAGCCGCGCCATCTACAAGGGGATGCTCCGCTTCCTCTGCACACAGCGTGGCATTGCTCCTGTGGTGCAACCCCTGCCTGTGGAGCAGATGGCCCTGACCTTCGCCTCCGAGGAGGAGGCATTGCTCACCTGGCAGCCGGCGGAAGACCCCTTGGAACCGACCGCCAAGGCAGAGAGCTATGTGGTCTATACCCGCCTCGGCAACGGAGCCTTCGACAATGGCACACCGGTGGTGGGCAACGAGTTCCGCGCACACATTCCTGCCGGAGAGATTTGCAGCTTCAAGGTGACCGCCGTCAATCGGGGTGGCGAGAGCTTCGACAGCGAAATCCTCTCCATCGGACGGCCGGATAACCATCGTCCTCAAGCAGAGAAGTGTGTACTGATTGTCAACGGATTCGACCGTGTGAGCGCCCCCGACCACTTTGTGGCACCTGCGCCGGTCGATACGCTCTATGCAGGTTTCCTCGATGGGAAAGACCACGGTGTGCCCTATCTGAAGGACATCAGCTACATCGGACAGCAGAAGGAATTCCGCCGGCAGATACCCTGGATGAACGACGATGCCAGCGGCTTTGGCGACAGCTACGGCGACTACGAGACCCAAGTGATAGCAGGCAACAGCTTCGACTATCCCGCCCTGCATGGTGAAGCCATCCTGAAGGCCGGCTACCGCTTTGCCTCCGCCTCCCGTCAGGCAGTAGAGCGAGGCAGTGTGGCCTTGCAGCCCTATGCCGCCATCGACCTCGTTCTGGGCAAGCAGAAACAGTACACGATGGGAAGAGGAGCACAAGGGCCTCAGTTCAAGACCTTCACCACCGAGCTGCAGCAAGCCCTGACCGGCTACCTGCAGGGAGGCGGACATCTGTTGGCCTCCGGCGCCTACATCGCCAGCGACTTGTGGGACAACCCTGCCACACCCTCTCTGGAGGAAGACCGCCGCTTTGCCACGGAGATATTGAAGTATAAGTGGAGAGTGGACCAAGCTGCCCGTCGCGGAGAGGTGAAGCCGGTGGATGCTCCCCTGAAGGTGGCAGGAACATTTGACTTCCATACCGAGCTGAACGGTGAGTGCTATGCAGTGGAGTCGCCCGATGCCATCGAGCCGGCCTGCGGGGAGGCACACACCTTCCTGCGCTATGCGGAGAACAACCTCAGTGCCGGTGTGGCCTATCGCGGGGCCTATGGCGTAGTGACTTTGGGCTTCCCCTTCGAGGCTATCCGCACGGCCGAGGCTCGCGGAAGGCTGATGCAAGCCATACTGGACTATCTGGAAGAAACAAAAAACTAATAGATAACAAATAACAGATAACAGATAACAAATAATAATCCAAACGATATGAAACTGATAGATTGCTTTGTGATGGAGCTGCCTGATAACGCAGCCACCAACCCCACCCGCGAAGAACTGGAACGCCAACAGGAAGTAGGACACGTATGGGAGGTGCCCGAACTCTACTCCACCGCAGCCTTGAGGCAGGTGGCCGAGAAAGCAGAAGCTCCCTACACCCTTCTTTATACCAAGACCACTCCGTTGCAGATGGGCATGTTTGCCTTGGAGCGTTGGCTGCGCATCGCCGAGGACAGTCAGGCTCTGTGGAGCTATGCCGACCACAGCCAACTGAAAGACGGCAAGTTGCAGGCAGCCCCGGTGATTGACTACCAGTTCGGCTCCCTGCGCGACGACTTCAATTTCGGTTCGGTGCTACTCATCCGCACCGATGCCTTGAAACGCGCCGTGGCCGACATGAAGAGCAACTATCGCTGGGCGGGTCTCTACGACCTGCGCTTGCGCATCAGCCGCGAGTCACTGCCCATGCACATCAACGAGAACCTCTACGTCGAAGTGGAACTGGACACACGCCTGAGCGGACAGAAGATATTCGACTACGTGGATCCGCGCAACCGCGACCGACAGATAGAGATGGAGCAGGCCTGCACCGAGCACCTGAAGGCCATCGGCGGCTACCTGGAGCCGAAGTTCGACACACCGGCCTTCGACCAGAATGACTTCAAGGTAGAGGCTTCGGTCATCATCCCCGTACGCAACAGAGTGCGCACCATCCGCGATGCCATCCGCTCGGTCTTCTGCCAAAAGACGGACTTCAAGTTCAATCTGATTATCATAGACAACCACTCGACAGACGGCACAACCGAGGCCATCGACGAGTTTGCCGATGACGAGCGGTTGATTCACCTCATTCCCGAACGTCTGGACCTGGGCATCGGAGGCTGCTGGAACCTGGGCATCCACCACGAGAAGTGCGGCAAGTTTGCCGTCCAGCTGGATAGCGACGACCTCTATGCCAACGAGAACACTCTGCAGACCATGGTGAACGCTTTCTACGAGCAGCAGTGCGCCATGGTGGTAGGCACCTATCGGATGACCGACTTCCACCTCAACGAGATAGCCCCGGGCGTGATAGACCACCGTGAGTGGACACCCGAGAACGGACGCAACAACGCCCTGCGCATCAACGGACTGGGTGCTCCACGTGCCTTCTACACCCCCTTGCTCCGCCAGATCAAGGTGCCCAACACCAGCTATGGCGAAGACTATGCGTTGGGATTGGCCTTCAGCCGCCGCTATCAGATAGGCCGTGTCTATGAGGTGGTCTACCTCTGCCGCCGCTGGGAAGACAACTCGGATGCCGCCTTGGACATCAACAAGACCAATGCCAACAACCTCTATAAGGACCGCATCCGCACCTGGGAATTACAGGCCAGAGTAAGGAAATGAATCACGGAGAGCAAGTATGGATATCGAACAATTCTTTGAGCAACAGTTGGCCCAATGGCCGGAGGCAGCCGCCCGATACGAAGCCTTGAATGGGGTCTCGCCCTTCCCCGGGGAGGGCACTCTCAGCAACTGGGCCATCCGTTCCCCATCTTCCGTCGGCACCTGACCATCCCCGAGGTGAGCCACACGCCCCAACGCATCGGGAGCCGTCTGGGCGACATGCTGGACTTGGCACATGACCTGCCGGAGTTCACCCTCTTCTACAACGGCCCGCATTGCGGCGCTTCGGCACCCGACCATGCCCACTTCCAAGCGGCACCCCGCGGACAGATGCCCATCGAGCAGCAATGGCAAGCCCTGGCGGGAGAGCCTGCTGCACACCAGGGGGAAGCCAAGCTCTACCTCCTGAATGAGCAGCCACGCACGACAGTGGTCATCGTGTCGCCCCGACGAGAGGATGCGTTGACACTGGCCCAGGTGGGCATCAACCGGCTACCGCTCCAGGAGGAGGCTCCCGAAGAGCCGATGCTCAACCTGCTGGCTCTCTACGAGGAAGGACGCTGGACAATGATTCTCTTCCCTCGCCAGAAGCACCGTCCGGCCTGCTACAGCGAGGCCGACGAGACACGCCGCCTGCTCTGCAGCCCTGCTTCGGTGGATATGGGTGGACTCTTCATCCTGCCACGCCCCGAAGACTTTGAGAAGATGACAGCCCACGACATCCGGCAAATCTTGCAAGAGGTCTGCCTGCCGCCAAGTGCCATACAACGCGAGCTGTTGAAGTAATAACCAAGAAAAGAGAGAGATATGAAAAAAGAGCCCCTCATCAAAGTCGGCATCATGCACGAACCGACCATCCAATTTGAACTGATGGGAACATACCGCAGCGAAGGCACCTGCAACCACCCTGCCGACACGACGAATCAGACCGTCAGCGGTCTCCAGAGCGCTACGCTCGAACCAGACGGCTCCATCCGATGGAATGGCCAAGCCTGGGAAAGCCTCAGCTTCCTCCCCATGGAGGAGGAGGCGCAGTTTGAGCTGAAGGATGTCACCATAGGCATCAACTTCCACTGGCAGCGCAAGGAGAACCAGCGGTTCAAGGGTGCGCTGGCACTTGTGCCCGAAGGAGGAAAACTCTGGGCCGTCAATGTCCTGCCAGCCGAAGATTACCTGACCAGCGTCATCTCCAGCGAGATGAGTGCGAAGGCCTCACTGGGGCTGCTGAAGGCCCATGCGGTCATCTCGCGCAGCTGGCTGCTGGCCAACCTGCGCAAGGAGTCACACCCAGCCCCATCGGCCGACAGCCCCCAGACCGACGAGGAGGGACTGAAGTGGTATGAGCGCGACGCGCACACGCTGTTTGACGTCTGCGCCGACGACCACTGCCAACGCTATCAAGGCATGACGCGCGCCAACACCCCGGCGGTGGAGCAAGCCGTCAAGGAGACACGTGGCGAGGTGTTGCTGGACGAGGCCGGCCAAATCTGCGACGCCCGCTTCTCCAAGTGCTGCGGAGGTGCGTTCGAGGAGTTCCAATACTGCTGGGCCCCCCACCGCTACCACTACCTGACACGCGCCTGGGACGGGAAGCCTGACGCTGCTCAAGCCCCACTCACGCTGCCCGACCTGACCCGCGAAGAGGAGGCCGAGCGGTGGATTCTCTCGACACCGCCCGCCTTCTGCAACACCCACGATGCCAGCATCCTCTCTCAGGTGCTGAACAACTATGACCAAGAGACGCAAGACTTCTACCGCTGGCAGGTGGAGTACACCGGTCGCGAATTGTCAGAACTTATCAAAGAGCGCTCCGGCGTGGACTTTGGCGACATCATCGACCTCAAGCCCTTGGCACGAGGCACCAGCGGCCGCCTCTGGAAGCTGCAGGTGGTAGGCACCAAGCGTCAGGCCGTCGTGGGCAAGGAGTTGGAGATACGCCGCATCCTCTCCAAGACACACCTATATAGTTCAGCTTTCGTCGTGAGGAAAAAAGATTTCTCTCCCGAGGGAGTGCCCGGCCACTGGACCTTGACAGGTGCCGGCTGGGGACATGGTGTGGGTCTCTGCCAGATAGGAGCCGCCGTGATGGGTGCTCGGGGATACGACTATCGCGACATCCTGAGCCACTACTTCCAGGGGGCAACCATCGAGACGATTTACAATTGACAATTTATAAATTAAATTTATCATTCAAGATTCATGAAATCCCGTTCTCCCATATTCTGGATACCTACCCTCTACTTTGCACAGGGTATTCCCTACTTCATCGTGAACAACATCTCGGTCCTGATGCTAGCCAAGATGGGTGTCCCCAACGGGCAGATGGCGCTCTTCACTAGCCTACTCTATCTGCCGTGGATGATCAAGCCCTTCTGGAGCCCCTTTGTGGACATCGTCAAGACCAAGCGGTGGTGGATTCTCACCATGCAGGCCTTGATGGCTTTGGCTTTCATCGGCCTGACCCTGCCCATCCCCACGCCCGACGCGGCCACCATCGCCGCTGGCGAGACCCCCCTCCGCCTCTTCACCATCACGGTGTGGCTCTGCGTCATTACGGCCTTCAGCAGTGCCACCCACGACATTGCCGCCGACGGCTTCTATATGTTAGCCCTGAGCCAGAGTGCCCAAGCCGCCTGGGTGGGCTGGCGCAGCACGTTCTACCGCCTGGCCTCCATCTTCGGGCAAGGAGTCTTGGTGTGGATTGCAGGCTATGTCGAGAACCGTTCGGGCAACATTCCCCTGTCGTGGACAATTACGTTGCTCGTCACGGCCATCCTATTCTCGGCCATCACCCTGTGGCACACCTTCGTGATGCCTCGTCCCGCAAACGATGCCTCCGTGCTGGGTGCCGAGAGCAAAGCCACGGCCAAGAGCATCATCAACGAGTTCATCCGCACCTTCCGCACCTACTTTGCCAAGCCGGGCGTGCTGCTGGCCGTGGTCTTCATGCTGCTCTATCGCCTGCCCGAAGCCTTCCTGATCAAGATGTGTACCCCCTTCTTGGTGGCTTCTACCGATGTAGGCGGACTGGGGCTCTCCACGCAGGATGTCGGCTGGATATATGGCGGCGTAGGCGTCTTCTTCCTTACCGCCGGCGGCATCTTGGGCGGCACCTTCGCCTCGCGGGTCGGCTTGAAGAAGTCCCTTTGGGTCATGGCCGCCTTCATGACCCTGCCCTGCGCCACCTTCGTCTATCTCTCTCTCTGCCAGCCCACCGGCTACTGGCCCATCTGCACGGCACTGGCCATCGAGCAGTTCGGCTATGGCTTTGGTTTTACGGCCTATATGCTCTACATGATTTACTTCTCGGAGGGTGAGTTCAAGACTTCACATTATGCCATCTGCACCGCCTTCATGGCTGCCAGTATGTTGCTGCCGGGCATGGTGGCCGGCTATCTGCAAGAGCTGATGGGCTATGCCGGGTTCTTCTGGATGGTGATGGTCTGCTGTGTGGCCACCTTGGCTGTAACCTATATCGTTGACAAGAAAATAGACCCCGATTATGGCAAGAAGTAAACAGATGAAGCAGCGGACATGGTGCTGGCTGGGGCTGATGCTCCTCGTCGCCCTGCCCCTGGCAGCCCAGCGCGTGCAGACAGGCATCGAGGTGCTGCGCAGCCAACGGTTTGAGTGTCTGAAGGGCAAAAGGGTAGGCTTGATCACCAATCCTACCGGTGTGGACAGCCGGATGCGCTCGACCATCGACATCCTGCACGAAGCGCCCGAAGTCAATCTGGTGGCTCTCTTCGGCCCCGAACATGGCGTGCGTGGCGATGTCCATGCCGGCGACCATGTGGATGACCTGCGCGATGCCACCACCGGCCTGCCCGTCTATTCCCTCTATGGGAAGACCCGAAAGGCCACCCCTGAGATGTTGCAAGAGATTGATGTCCTGGTGTATGACATACAGGACATCGGTTGCCGCTCGTTCACCTACATCAGCACCTTGGGCCTGGCCATGGAGGCCGCTGCCGAGTGCGGCAAGGAGTTCGTCGTGCTGGACCGCCCCAACCCCTTGGGAGGCGAGAAGATGGAGGGCTGCCTGGTAGAGGAGGATTGCACCTCGTTTGTCAGCCAGTGGCCCATCCCCTACGTCTATGGTCTGACCTGCGGCGAGCTGGCCCTGATGCTCAATGGCGAGCGGATGCTGAAGGGTGGCGTGCAATGCCGCCTGCAGGTGGTGAAGATGAAGGGGTGGCGCCGCCGCATGACCTACGCCGATACAGGGCTGCAATGGATTGCCGCCTCGCCCCATGTGCCTCATCCCCATAGCCCGTTCTTCTATCCGTTGAGCGGCATTGTGGGTGAGTTGGGCTACCTCAACATCGGCGTAGGCTATACCCTGCCCTTCCAGATCTTTGCCGCTCCCTGGATGAAAGCCGATGTGCTGGCCAATGCCTTGAACGCCCTGCAGGTGCCGGGTGTGGAGTTCCGCCCCATCTACCTGAAACCCTTCTATTCGGTAGGCAAGGGGGAGCAACTGCAAGGCGTACAGGTACATCTGATGAATGAACGGGCGGCACCGCTGAGCCCCTTGCAGTTCCTTGTGATGCAAGAGATCGCCCGTCTGTGGCCCGACCATGCCGTGCTGGCTCATGCTGACCAGAGCCGCTTCCGCATGTTCGACCTCGTGTGTGGCTCCAAGCAGATTCGCGAGCGCTTCTCCAAAAGCCATCGTTGGGAGGACATCAGCGACTACTGGAACAAAGACATAGAGGCTTTCCGCGAGAAAGCCAAGAGATATAAGCTATACCGATAACAATTAACAATAAACAATTGATAATTGATAACTGATAATGGACAAGTATGAAGGTTTTATAGAGGGTGCCAAGCGGATACTGGCCGCCAAGGACATCTATACCGACTATATGCACCGCTTGGCATGGGGTACGGATGCCAGTTTTTATCGTCTGATTCCCCAGGTGGGGGTGCGTCCGCATAGCGAGGAGCAGGTCTCCGAACTCTTGCGGCTGGCCGACCGGCTGGAGGTACCACTCACCTTCCGCGCATCAGGAACCAGCCTTTCAGGACAAGCCGTGAGCGACTCCGTGCTGGTGCTGATTGATACCGCTTGGGACAAGTTGCAGGTGACGCACGACGAGCAGTGGGCTGTGATGCAACCCGGCGTGATAGGAGGTGCGGCCAACGAACTTCTGGCACGTCGAGGGCTCCGCCTGCCCCCCGACCCGGCCTCGGTGAAGAGTGCCTCCATCGGAGGCATTGTGGCCAACAACGCCTCAGGCATGAACTGCGGCACCCTTGCCACAAGCCACCGCATGTTGCAATCGCCCCGCATAATACTTCCAGTAGGCACACAACTCGCTACACGCCACAC
>CAMGAL010000037.1 GCA_946007445.1 uncultured Mediterranea sp. | reverse complement strand
CCCGGCGCGCCCCCCCCCCCCCCCCCCCCCCCCCACCCCGCCCCGCCCGCCCCCCCCCCCCAGCCGCCACGCCACCCCCCCCGCGCCCCACGCTGGACCCTCCCCCCCCACCCCGCCATCCGCCGCTCGACCGGCGCGGTCGAGGAGCAGGCCGTCATGCAGCGGCACGAACGGGTCAGACGCACCTTCTTCCTCGCCACCTGGGCCAACAGCACCTGGCAGAAAGCCGATGCCGAGGCCATGCAGCAGTGGCTTGCCTCCGACCGTCTGCAGACCACCGACAGGCAGCTGGCTGTGAGTGCCGTGACGCTCAGCTTGCTGGAGTTCTACGATGCCGCCAAGATGGAGTGGCTGATGGAGGCCTGCAAGCATGAGGAACTCCACACCCGGCAGCGGGCTCTGACGGGACTCTTTCTCACCCTCTGTCTCCACGAGGGGTGCTTTGCCGGCTATCCGGCCCTGGAGGCTCGCCTCCTGATGCTCTGCGACAGCAAGGAGGTGCTGCGGCTCTTCTCCCACATTGCCTTGCAACTGGTGCAGAGCCTCGATGTGGACGATGTCAACCGACGGATGCAGGAGGAGATACTGCCCGAGATGATGAAGGACATGCGGCAGAAGTTCCGCAACCTGAAGGAGAAGGAGAAGCGCATCGACGAGTTTGAATTGGACGAGAACGACCTGATGCCCGACTGGGAGCACTTTACCGATGGTAAGATGGGAGAGAAGATACGCGAGATGAGTGAGTTGCAGATGAAGGGGGCTGACCTCAACTACGGCACCTTTGCACAGATGAAGCACCACACCTTCTTCCACGAGCCTTTCCACTGGCTCTATCCCTTCGATCCCCGGGTGGCTTCCTCCTTCGGGTGCATCGGGCAGGACTCTACGCAGTTTCGCCAGTTGCTCGACATGACCCTGCGGACAGGCATCATGTGCGATGGCGACAAGTATTCCCTCAGCTTCATGTTGGCCGCCATCGGTGGCAAGCACGGCTCTCATCTCTCTCTCAGCACCTTGACGCAGGGGCTGTTCTCGGCCGTGGAGACCAGTCCGAAGGGAGGGAAAAATCCTGCTGACAACCCCGATTTGGTGATCAACTACTACATTCAGGACCTCTACCGCTTTTATAAGCTCTGCCCCCAGCGCAAGCAGCTGCGCAATCCTTTCCAGCATCCGTGGCGTACGGCAGCGTGCGTCAAGCTGATGAAGCTGACGGGCGACTTCCGCTGGGTGAAGCCCTTAGCCGACTACCTCTTCGCGCAGCGGCACAATCGGGAGGCAGCCTCAGCCTATGCCTTAGCCAACCAGCAGGCCGATGCCGAACTCTGTGCCCGTCAGGGCTATTGCCACCAGCGGCTGGGAGACTATGAGCAGGCCATTGCCCACTATCGGCAGGCCGACCTGCTGCAGCCCGACCATCTGTGGACCATCACGCAGCTGGCCACCTGCTACCGCCGGGTGGGCCGCTACGAGGAGGCATTAGCCTACTACCGGCAGGTGGATGCCGTGCAGCCCGCCAAGAGTGGCTACCTCTATCACCTGGCCTCTTGCCTCATGCAGTTGGAGCGCTATGAGGAGGCTCTCCCTTATCTCTACCGGCTCGATCTGCAAGACGGCCATTCTCTCAAGACCTGGAGGGCTATTGTGTGGTGTTCGCTCTACCTGGGTAAGGAGGAGTCGGCTGCCAACTACCTGCGTAAGTTGTTGGAGGAGGCCGAGCCGGAAGCGGCTGACTACCTCTGTGGAGGCCACTTGGCTTGGCTGCAGGCCAACGAAGCGCAGGCCGTGGAACTTTATCACACGGCTGCCGAGCGTTGCTCCAGCTACGATGAGTTCTATCAGGCCATGCAGCGCGACTACCTCCGCCTGCTGGAGACCAAGGGCATGACGCGCAACGACTTGGCCCTGCTGATGGATGCCGCTCTCTAAGAGATAGTCCACGTTGGCGTGGAACGGGAGAGGACGTGGGCTTATCTCATACCGCCAAGAGTTCGCGGTAGAGTCGCTGTACGGGCAACCCCATGATGTTGTAGTAGCTGCCGGAGATGTATTCCACCCCGATGAAGCCTATCCACTCCTGCACGCCGTAGGAGCCGGCTTTGTCGAGGGGCTGGTAGCGATCGACGTAGTAAACAATCTCCTCCTCCGTCAAGGGGGCGAAGCGCACCTCGGTGCGGGCGGCAAAGCTGCGTTGCCAGGCGGAGGTGGTCAGCGTGACTCCTGTGAAGACTTCGTGGGTGGCACCGGAGAGATTGCGCAACATCTCGATGGCCTGCTCGCGCGAGTGGGGCTTTCCCAGCACCCGGCCTTGGAGCCACACAATGGTGTCAGCTGTAATCATCAGTTCGTCCGGCTGTAGCAGGGGACGATAGGCATCGGCCTTCTCCTTGCTGATGTAGAGCGGAATGTCCGCCCCTTGCAGGGTGTTGGGGTAGGATTCGTCGATGTCGGGCAAGGTGCGCACCTCGAACCCTACGCCCAAGCCGGCCAGCAGTTCCCTGCGTCGAGGCGACTGGCTGGCCAGTATCAAGTGGTAATTGCGGATATTGTCAAGCATGGTTTTCTAAATTATAAATGTCACCATCCGAAGGCTTTCTCGTCGGCCAGCCAGAGCCCCTGAACCTTCAGCACCTGCTCCACGATGTCGCGGCCACAGCCATAGCCTCCCTCGGCGTGGGAGATGTAGCGGGCCACGGCTTTCACCTCCGGGGCGGCATCCTTCGGGCAGCAGGGCAGTCCGCAGACACGCATCACCTCCAGGTCGGGGATGTCGTCGCCCACATAGAGCACCTCTTCGTCCTGCAGGCCGTGGCGGCTGCAGAAGTCGCGGTAGTCGTGTATCTTGACCGAGGAGCCTAAGTAGATGTCTTCGGCAGGGATACCCAGTGAGAGGAACCGATTGCGGACAGCTTCTGTCCGTCCGCCGGTGATGATGCCCAGTCGGACACCTTGCTTGCAGGCCAGGTGGATGGAGTAGCCGTCCTTGATGTTGACCGTGCGCATCGGTTCGCCCTCGATGCTCATGGGTATCACATTGGCACTCAGCACGCCGTCTACGTCAAACAGCAGTGCCTTTATTCTTTTTAGGTCGTAATTGATGGTACTCATTGCTTTAGTTTTTTAGTTTGTAAGTTTGTAAGTTTGTAAGTCCGTGAGTTGATAAGCAAACTCAAAAACTTAAGAACTTAAAAACTTAAGAACCTATCTACTCATGATGGATGCTTTCACTGATCAGGCGGTAGAGGTGCTGCATCCCGGGGTCATCGGCCAACAGGTCGAGGTGAGCCTGCATGACCTGCCGGTCATAGCGCACGGCAGGTCCGGTCTGTGCCGCCGTGGGGGATAGGGTGTGTACCTTGCGGGCCGTCTCGTCGATGAGGGGCAGCATGGCATCGAACGTCAGGCCGTAGCGCTGCAGCAGCTTGTCGGCCAAGGCATACATGTGGTTGGTGAAGTTGCAGGCAAAGACGGCTGCCAGATGGAGGGACTTGCGCTGCTCCGAGGTGGCGACACTCACCCGTTGGGAGAGGGTGTGTCCCAGCTTCATCAAGAATGCCTCTTCCTCGGCTCCGGAAGCCTCCACGAAGACGGGGATGTCGCGGAAGTCCACTTCGCGCTGCTTGCTGAAGGTCTGCATCGGATAGAACACGCCGTAGTGCTCCACACGGCCTTGCCACACCGTCATGGGCACGCTGCCTGCTGTATGCACCCACAGGGCCTGTTCGCGGCCGTTCACCAGAGTGGGCAGCAGCTGGAGCAGGGCTTCGTCCTTGAGGGCCACGATGTAGAGCCGGGCATCGGTAGCCAGGGCATCGAGTCCGGTGGTGTAGTCGGCCTCCACCTCTTGGGCCAGTGTACGGGCGGCCTCTTCGGTGCGGCTATAGACCTGCACGATGCGGAATCCTTTGCGATAGAGCGCCTTGCCCAGGTGGGTAGCCAGATTGCCGGCACCCACCAGCACGATGGGGGTGTCCTCGATGCTGCGCTTACTGCCCGCCATACTTGTTGAGATGGATTTGCTCCCACTGCAGGTGGGAGTCGTCGAAAGGTTTGCGCTCCATGCCTTTGTGGCCGATGGCCACTACGCTAAGTACCTGCAACTGCAGCGGCAGGTCGAGCACGCCATGCACAAACTCGTCGCTGGACATGCCGGAAGCCGTGTAGCGCTCGCGCACTTGCACCCAGCAGCTGCCCAGTCCCAGGTCTTCGGCCTGCAGCTGCAGGTAGATGGAGGCAATGGAGGCGTCCTCTATCCAGACATCGCTGGCCAGCGGGTCGGCCACCACCACCACGGCCAAGGCGGCATCGGCGATGAACTGCGAGGACTGCTCCTTGCAGTGGGAGAGCTCTTTCAGTATCTCCTTGTCGTCTACTACAATAAACTGCCAGGCGTTGCTGCGTTTGGAGGTGGGGGCCATCAGGGCAGCCTTCATCAGTGTCACCACCTCTTCCTGGGTCAACTCTTCGTCGGTAAACTTCCGCATACTGCGGCGGTTTTTTATCAAATCGCTGAAACTATTCATAAATGGTTCTGTTCTTCGGTTGTCTATCACTCAGATTTTCGGCAAAAGTAACCATTTTCTGTGAGATTTGCCCCTCGGTAGTTCGAAAAATATGTTCATTCTCCTGCATAGAGTACTTTGATAATTGGGAGATAATCCCTATTTTTGCCGTGTCATGCCACTGAAACTCACCACATATCATGCCGGGAGCGCGGTGCCCGAACTGCCCGGGCGCAATGCGTTTCACTCCATGGAACTATTCCGCATCTATGGTGCCACGCCTGGCTATGCTCCAATCTTGATTACCGCTACCCTCGATGGGGTGTTGCAGGGCAAGCTGCTGGCTGTGGTGCGTCAGGGAGCCCGCTACTGTATGCCGCAGCTGCTGAAGCGTTGCGAGATATTCGGTTTCGGTGAGTATTGGTGTGAAGAGGAGCAGCAGGAAGAGGTATTTGCCGAGATGTTGCAGCGCCTCACTCAGGAGGCACTGCGCGGCTGCTTCTTCATCGAGTTCCGCAATCTGGAGATACCGCTTTTCGGCTACAAGGCTTTCTGTGCCAACCACTACTTTTCCGTCCAATGGCTACGGGTGCGCAACTCGTTGCATGGGCTCAGCAAGAGCACTCATCGCTTCAGCCCCTCGCGCATGAGGCAGGTGAGGAAGGGCCTGAACAACGGCGCTACGGTGCGCGAAGCCCGTTCGGCTGCTGAGATTGAGGCACTGGCTCTGCTCTTGCATCACAACTACTCCTCCAAGATACGCCGCCACTTCCCCAGTATCCAGTTCTTCCAGCAGCTGGAGCAGCAGTCCATCGGTCAGTCGGTCGGGCGTATCTTCGTAGTGCTCTACAAGGGGCGTATCATCGGGGGCAGTGCCTGTGTGTATTCAGAGGGCACCGCCTATCTTTGGTTTTCAGGGGGATTGCGTAAAAGCTATGCGCTGCAATATCCCGGCATCCTGGCTGTATGGAAGGCCATCGACGATGCCTGGCAGCGAGGGTACGACCATTTTGAGTTCATGGATGTGGGTTTGCCCTTCCGTCGTCACGGCTACCGGGACTTTGTGTTGCGCTTCGGTGGCAAGCAGATAGGGACACGCCGCTGGTTCCGCTTCCGCTGGGAGTGGCTCAACCGTCTGCTGGCGTGGTGCTTTGGATGAGTGTATAAAAAAAGCCGCAACCTATGGTATAGGAGCGACTTTCTTCATTTCTTTTCATTACTTCCTGACCGTCTGCTTATTTGGCAGCTTCCAACGAGGCTTTGCGGAATTCTTTCATAGCCTTTTCGATTGCCAACGATGCCTTGCGGGCGCGAGTGCCGGCTGCCTTGTTGCCGTTCTCAGCCTGAGCGGTAGCATCCTTTTGGAATTCAGCATAGAGTTCTGCAACCTTTTCAACTAATTCTTTCATACTCTTATATATTACAACGTTAATAATGTGAGGCAAATGTACGTTGTTTTTAGGAATAATCATAAGAAACAGCCACTTATTTTCAGCAATTGGAGCCATTTTTCCCAAAAATAGAGCTCGAATCGGCTTTTTTATTTATTTTTGCGGCTATGAAACTAGACAACGGTACCACATACATCTACTCCCTGATAGCCGAGGGCGAGCATGTCCGTCAGGACTTCAAATTCGAAATATCCGATGCACGCAAGATAGCCAAGACGTTGTCGGCCTTTGCCAATACGCAAGGAGGACGGCTGCTGGTGGGCGTGAAGGACAACGGACGCATAGCCGGCATCAGCTCTGAGGAGGAGGTCTACATGATTGATGCGGCCGCCACGCTCTACTGCCGGCCCACCGTGAGCTACACGACCGAGAACTACCGGGTGGAGGGGCGTACGGTGCTGCTTGTTGAGATTCCTGAAAGTGAGGAGAAGCCCGTCTATGCCCTGGACGAGGAGGGTAAACCGTGGGCCTACCTGCGTGTGGCCGACGAGAATATCCTGGCCACTCCGGTGCATCTGCGCATCTGGCAGCAGAGCGGCGACGGGCGGGGAGAGCTCCTCGCCTTCACCGAGCACGAGCGGCTACTGCTGCAGCACCTGCAGGCCGAAGGTTGCCTCACGCTGAACCGTTGTTGCCGCCTGGCCCGGTTGCCTCGCTACACGACTGAGCGACTGCTGGCCCGCCTCATCCGATACGACATCGTGGAGCCCGTCTTCGAGAATCATCGTTTCACATTCCGGCTGATGGCTTCCCACTCCCATGAACCCCTTGTCTGATTCCTAATCTCGCTATCTTATGTCCTTCATTGATGCTTTCAACGATTTCCTTTGGAGTTATCTCCTGATTGTAGCCCTGCTGGGTTGTGCTGCCTGGTTCACCTGGAAAACCCGCTTTGTCCAGTTCCGCCTGATGGGCGAGATGGTTCGCCTGCTGGGCGACTCAGCTTCCTCGGGAGGAAAGCCGGGACAGAAGCGAATCTCCTCGTTCCAAGCCTTCGCCGTATCGCTGGCCAGTAGGGTCGGTACGGGCAATCTGGCCGGTGTGGCTACCGCCATTGTGGTGGGAGGCCCGGGGGCGGTCTTCTGGATGTGGATCATTGCACTGATAGGCTCTGCCAATGCCTTTGTGGAGTCCACCTTGGCGCAGCTCTATAAGCTGCGCGGCAAGGATTCCTTTGTGGGAGGTCCGGCCTACTACATGCGCATCGGCCTGAAGCGACCGTGGATGGGAAGTCTCTTTGCCGGACTGATTATCGTCACCTTCGGTCTGGCATTCAATACGGTGCAGAGCAATACGCTCTGTGCGGCCTTTGAGTCGGCCTTCGGATTCGACCACCGCTGGACGGGCTTTGTCCTGTTGCTTTCCACGATGCTCATCATCTTTGGCGGCGTGCAACGCATCGCGCGTTTCAGCAGCATCGTGGTACCCCTCATGGCGTTAGGCTACCTGCTGGTGACGGTGGTGGTTCTGCTGCTCAACATCAGCCAGATACCTGCTATGGTGAAGCTCATCGTGGAGAGTGCCTTCGGCTGGGAACCTGCCGTGGGTGGCGGAATTGGGGCTGCCCTAATGCAGGGCATCAAGCGTGGCCTCTTCAGCAACGAGGCCGGTATGGGCTCCGCTCCCAATGCCGCAGCCACCGCCCATACGTCGCACCCCGTGAAGCAGGGACTCATCCAGTCGCTGGGGGTCTTCACCGACACGTTGGTCATCTGCAGCTGCACTGCTTTCATCATTTTGACCAGCGGTGTCCCGTTGGACGGCACCTACAATGGCATTCAGCTCACCCAGGCGGCCCTCCAACAGCAGATAGGACCCTTTGGTAGCCTCCTGATCGCTTTCGCCATTGCCTTCTTTGCCTTCAGCAGCATCATCGGCAACTACTATTACGGCGAGACCAATATCAACTACCTGACTAGTCGCCGCAGCGCCCTCTTCATCTATCGATTGGTGGCCAGCTTCATGGTGCTGTTCGGGGCCTTGACCACCCTCGAGACGGCCTGGACGCTGGCCGATATCTGTATGGGGCTCATGACCCTCTGCAACCTGGTGGCCATTGCCCAGCTGGGACGCTATGCCTTTCGCCTGCTCAATGACTATCAGAGCCAGAAGCGGCAAGGCATCCGCGAGCCGTGCTTCCGAAAGGAGACCATGCCCGACATCGCGGCCGAAATCGAATGTTTGGATGATGAGGATGCCTCCAATCGTTAACAATTAAAAAACAACTGGGAAAGTAACGTCGATTCGCTTTCTATTCCCTCCGAATTGCTTACTTTTGCACCAAGATCACGTGATTATCTATTTTTATCAAAAGCATACATACTAAGTATATGGGATTCTTCTCAAAACTGTTTCGCAAAGAGGTGCAAGAGACCTCTTCCAAAAATGTGGAGGACTTCGTGTCGCTGACGCGCGTCTACTTCCAGTCGGTCATTGCCGCCAACATAGGCATCACCAACATACGCTTCATCCCCGATGTGGCCAACTTCAAGCGTCTCTTCAAGATACCCACCCAGGGTGGACGTCTGGGGCTGGCCGAGAAGACAGCTTCGCGCAAGATGCTCATGCAGGACT
Organism: uncultured Mediterranea sp.; assembly: GCA_946007445.1. Classification (GTDB taxonomy): domain Bacteria; phylum Bacteroidota; class Bacteroidia; order Bacteroidales; family Bacteroidaceae; genus Bacteroides. The sequence continues at coordinate 2,882 of CAMGAL010000037.1, read as the reverse complement.
ATGGGCTGAGCGAGAACTTCTTCAAGGAGATTGATGCCTCTGTGAAGCGTCACTGCCGCACGCAGAACGACGTGCAGAGCTACCTCTTCCTCTATCAGGGCTTCTCCAACGACCTGATGATGCTCATGGGCAACCTGATGCAGTGGAAGTTCCGCCTCCCCTCGTTCTTCAAGGGAGCACTGCGCACCATGACGGAAAAGACCGTTCACGATGTCTGCACCAAGACTGTCTGGAAGCAGGACGATGTACACAAGACGGCCGCTGCCGTGCGCCAGTACAAGGAGCGCTTGGGCTACTCCGAGCAGTGGATGAGCGAGTATGTCTACAACGTCGTGATGCTGGCCAAGAAAGAGAAGCGCCGTCCCGAAGAAAACGAAGGCAAGAAGTGACCCCTTCCGCACAGACACCGCAGGTGGAGGAGCATCCGCTCTCTCCATTCCTGCCGCCGGCTGCCCGCCTGCTGATGCTGGGCAGCTTTCCGCCGCCCCGCTACCGCTGGTCGATGGATTTCTATTACCCCAACTGGAACAACGACATGTGGCGCATCGTAGGCCGTGTGTTCTTCCAAGACAAGGACTACTTTGCCGACGTGTCGCAGAAGCGCTTCCGTCGGGAGCAGTTGGTGGAGTTTTTGCAGCGTACGGGTATAGCCCTCTATGACACGGCCTCTGCCGTGCGCCGCTTGCAGGCCAATGCCTCCGACAAGTATCTGGAGGTGGTCCGTCCCACCGATGTGCCGGCTCTGCTACGCTCTCTACCGCTCTGCCGGGCCCTTGTCACCACCGGCGAAAAGGCCACCGACACCCTCTGCCAGACCTTCGGCATCGAGGCACCCGGCGTGGGCGACTTCGTGGAATTTCTATGGGAAGGGCACGTCCTGCGACTCTATCGGATGCCCTCATCTTCAAGGGCCTATCCCTTGTCGTTAGAGAAGAAGGCAGCCGCCTATCGGAGAATGTTTCAAGAAATCTTTGGCTGAGTGCTTGCAGATTCAAAACTTTCCATTACCTTTGCAGCCGCAAACACGGGAGTAGCTCAGTTGGTAGAGCACCGGTCTCCAAAACCGGGTGTCGGGAGTTCGAGCCTCTCCTCCCGTGCTTCTTGGTAGAAAGCACTTCTTCTCCTTCCCCCTCCTTTATACGACGCGCTATGGAAACCATGTTCGACACGTTACTACAGCTTCCCCTCTTTCAAGGACTGACTCACGATGATTTTACGGCTATTTTGGCGAAAGTGAAGTTGCACTTCTGCCGTCACAAGTCGGGCGACCTCCTATGTTCGGCGGGAGAGCCTTGTGCGCAGCTGCTCTTCCTGCTGCGGGGTGAGGCGGCGCTCACCGTGTCGCAGACCTCCGGACTCTACACCCTGATGGAGCAGGTGCAGGCACCCTATCTGATAGAACCCTATTCGCTGTTCGGCATGACGCCCCGCTACCAGGCCACTTGTCATGCTTTGGGAGAGGTGCATACGGTGAGCATCGACAAGAGCTACCTCATCGCCCCTCTCTTCAAGTACGAGATTTTCCGTCTCAACTACATGAATATGGTGTGCAACCGCGCACAGACCCTCTCTGCCAACCTGCAGACTCTCTCTACCGGTTCCATTCAAGAGCGCTTTGCCCGCTTCCTCATAGCCCGTTGCGAGCGTCCGTTAGGTGCCAAAACTCTCAAGATCAAGATGGAACAACTGGCCCTCATCCTCAACGAAAGCCGCCTCGGCATCTCGAAGATGCTGAATGACCTGCAGGAACAAGGGCTGGTGACGTTGCGTCGTGGCGAAATCTACGTTCCCCGCGTGGAGGCTCTATAGTTTCACCCGTTTCTTTACGGCCTTCGACTCGTTGTGCAGACGGTCGAGGGCCGTCACTATATAGGTATATCGGGTCTTGCCGTCCTCGTAGGGCAGCTTGACGTACGTCTGCCGCGTGATGGCCACGATGTGTGCCGGATTGTCGGTGTCGAGGGCCTCGCCCGGAGCAAAGCGATAGACCACGTAGCGCACGGGGCGCTGCATCTCGTCGCCCTCGGCATAGGCGGGAGCCGTCCAGAAGAGCAGGTAGCCGTCTTCCGTCCATACGGGTTTGAGTTTCTTCACCTTGCCGGGAGCCTCCTTGTCCATGAAGTCGAAGACCGGGGGCAGGGCAGGGTAGCGGTGATGCTCCTGGATGAGCAGGTCGCGGTAGTTGCCTACATTCTCCACCACGGCCGATGCCGGCCACTGGCAACTGCCGCCGATGGTCTGGTAGGTCCGCTGCAGCTGCATCTTGCGGGGCAACTGATGGATGGTGGGATTCTCCGGGTCGGTGTGCTGCACGGTGTTCTTCACCGACTGGCCGATGAAGAGGGGACGACCCTCGCTATGCTTGGCCCACCAGCGCACCAGCGTTTCGTAGTCGGCCACGGGATGCCCTATCTGCCAGTATATCTGCGGGATGTTGTAGTCTATCCATCCCTCACGGGCCCAGAGCAGCACGTCGGCATAGAGGTCGTCGTAGTTCTGCAGGCCGTTGGTGCGGCTGCCCAGGGGGTCGCTCTTCTCGTTGCGGTAGATGCCGAAGGGACTCACGCCAAACTTCACCCAGGGCTTCACCCCACGGATGGTGCGGTGTAGCTGTTCGATGAGTACGTTCACGTTGTGGCGGCGCCAGTCGCCCTTGTTGGTAAACTGCTGACGGCCCATCCGCTCATAGTCCGCCTGGTCGGGAAACTCCACGCCCGGCAGGGGATAGGGATAGAAGTAGTCATCCATGTGGATGGCATCCACGTCGTAGCGCTGCACGATGTCGGTCACCACTCGGCAGATGTGGTCGCGGCTCTCCTGCAGGGCGGGGTTGAAGAAGAGCTGGTCGCCATAGGTCAGGAACCACTCAGGGTGCTGGTGGT